>CANQWF010000006.1 GCA_947627485.1 uncultured Clostridia bacterium | reverse complement strand
CTTCGAAGTGCGGGTCGTCGAGGGCGCCGACCCCTACATTTTCTCTACTGTTTTAATTTTTAAGTCTGACTGGTAACATTTAATGCAATGTCAAGAGCTTGTTTTTCTTCTTCAGTTAATTTGCTCTTAACTTTTCCTTCTTCTACTTGTTTTGCATAAATATTAGACATTTCTCTAGAATATATACCATTTAATAATACTCCATCATTTTTTTCATTTAAAAGTGCTAGAGCAAAACTTAAATCACTTCCAGTATCTTTAAACGCACTATATCTAATCATTCCTGTCTTTTGTATGCATAAAGAAACTCTTTTGTCTAATTGTTTGTAAAAATCTATAATTTTTTCATTATCTTCACTTATTTCTTCTACTCTATTAATATATTTTTGAAGCATTTCATCTATATTATTTCCATTTCCTAACTTTTTCATAAATCTTTTATAATTTTTATTAATTTTTTTTAATTTTGTTAAATTACAGAAATACAATATTAATAGTAATATATTTATTATTGCTACAATAATAATAAATATATCCGATTTTATAAAGTCATTGATCATTTCCACTAAAATCTCTCCTTTTTATTTCTTAAGTATATAATTTATTTATACATTATATAGAATAATGAAATATATTTTTTATTTATTAATTAAATTTAAAATTCTGTCTAATTCTTCATTTGAAGAGTATTGTATTATTATTTTTCCACTCTTTTGTTTAGCATCTAATTTAACTTTTGTTCCAAAAAAGTTTCTAAAAGAAGCTTCTATCTCTCTATATATTGGTTGGTATCTATCATTTGGTAATTTCTTTTTCTTGTTTTTAACTTGTTTTTCAGCTTCTCTAACGCTATCTCCACTTTCAATCATATGAATAGCTGCCTGATATTGTTTCTCTGGGTCTTCAACAGCAAGTAATGCTTTACAATGTCCCTCTGTAAGTTTTCCCTCTTTTACTAAATCTATAACCTTTGGCGATAAATTTAAAATTCTAACTGTATTTGCAAGACCACTTCTACTAATACCTAACTTATCTGCTAATTTTTGTTGAGTTAAATTGTATGAATCTAATAATTCTCTAATAGCCATTGCCTTTTCGATTGGATTTAGGTCTTGTCTTTGTATGTTTTCAATTAAAGCAATCTCACTATTTTTTTGCTTATCATATTCTCTTACTATTGCAGGTATCTCAGTTATTCCAGCTTTTTTAGATGCTCTCCATCTTCTTTCCCCTGCAACAATCTGATAAAAATTATCTTGTTTTGTAACAATTATTGGTTGTATAACTCCATATTCCTTAATAGAATTTGCTAATTCCTCAATAGATTCTTCATCAAAATTTCTTCTCGGTTGATTTCTATTTGGTTCTACATCTATAATTTTTAAATTCTGAATAACTTCTCCTTCTTGAATTTCATCTTCTTCCATCATATTATTTGATAATAAAGCGTTAAGTCCTTTTCCTAATCCTGTCTTTTTTGTCATTTTGTCATCCTCCTTTAAATATGTTTTTGTCCTTTTATAATTTCATTTGTTAATTTTTCATAACATCTTGCACCTTTTGATTTAGGTGCATACACACTTATTGGCATTCCATAACTTGGTGCTTCACTTAGTTTTACATTTCTAGGAATTATCGTTTTATATACATTGTCTTTAAAATATGTTTTTACTTCTTTAATTACCTGATTTGAAAGATTTGTTCTTGCATCATTCATAGTTAATACTACGCCTTCTATATATAAAGACTTGTTTAACTGTTTTTTTACTAAATTTACTGTATTCATAAGTTGTCCAACACCTTCTAATGCATAGTATTCACATTGTATTGGTATAAGTAATGAATTTGCTGTTGTAAATGCATTAATTGTAAGAAGTCCTAATGATGGTGGACAATCTATTATTATATAGTGAAATTTATCATCTACTTTTTGAATTTTTTTCTTTAACTTTAATTCTCTTGATTCCATTGGAACTAATTCAACTTCTGCACCTGCTAAATTTATATTTGATGGGCAGACATATAAATTTTTTATTGAACTTTCTACAATGACTTCATCAATATCAACGTCATTTATAATTACATCATAAATTGACTTTTCTAAATCTTTTTCTATTCCTAATCCACTTGTTGCATTTCCTTGTGGATCCTCATCTATTAATAATACTTTTTTTCCTTTTTTTGCGAGTATTGTACTAATATTTACTGCTGTTGTTGTCTTTCCTACTCCACCTTTTTGATTAACTACTGCTATTATTTTACTCAAAATTATCCCTCCATATAAGAAAAGTGGCTTTGCCATACTTTTCTTCTTGCCAATTTGAATTTGCGACTAAAAAGAGCAAATCTCAAAGGCGATAGTGATTATAGCATTTTTGTTGTATAGAAAAATCTTTGATTTTTCCTATACAACAAAAATATTTATTGACATATTAATAATATAAAAATATATTCAATATGTCAATGAATTTATATAATATTTTCTATTTTTCTTTTTTGCTTTTTGTCGTTTTTTAGGAGTATTTGTATTTTTGCCTGTCAGCAAAATCTCTAGTAATATCAAGTGTTTCACAGCCTAGTTAAACGTGGAACACTTTTAAAGTGGCTCCTTTGAAGGTGTCCCTGCCTTCCTAGGATATTTAATGTTTGTTTGTTTTATCTTATCAACTAGAATTATTCTTCTTTTAATATCAGTATTAGGAATATAAAAGTCCTTTGTTTTTATTGATTCTCCTCCTAATATTTTTATAGCATTTTTGCTTTCTAATATTTCTCCTTCACTATTTAAACCTTTCATACAAATGCATTTGCCTCCTATTTTAATAAAGGGCATTAGATATTCTAATAATACATTTAATGGTGCAACAGCTCTTGCAACTGCTATATCATATTTTTCTCTGTGATTTTTTTCTTTCCCGTAATCTTCAGCTCTTCCATGTATTGTATTTATATCCTTTAATTGTAACTTTTCTATAACCTCATTTAAAAATTTTATTCTTTTATTCAATGAATCTAATAATATGATTTTAGTATCCGGAAAAGCTATTTTTATTGGAATCCCAGGAAAACCAGCTCCCGTTCCCACATCTATAACACTACTGTTTTCATTAATATTGTCTAATATAGTTAATGAATCTATAAAATGCTTTATTATAATCTCCTTTGGTTCCGTAATTCTAGTTAAATTCATTACTTTATTCCATTTTATTAAAATATTCATATATTCATAAAACTGTTTTAATTGAAAATCTGTTAATTCTATATTTAATTCTTTTAAATTATTTATCATTATCTTTTTAAATTCTTTTTCTTCCATTATTTTCTCTTTCTTTTTTATTGAATTAATTAAACAAATTGTAGTTTGTGTTTGGGGAATTCTAGGGACTGTCCCTAAAAATCACCAATTTTGGGGATTTTTGGGACTGTCCTGAATTCACCGAACATGAAACAAACAACAATTTATTTTCTTCTTCTTTGTTCTAAATAAATTAGTAAAACTGCTATATCAGCAGGTGAAACTCCCGATATTCTAGATGCTTGTCCTATTGATATAGGCCTAAACTTATCCAATTTTTGTCTTGCTTCTAAGCTTATTCCTTTTAGATTTTTGTAATCTATATCATCTGGTAGCATCTTTGTTTCTAATTTTTTAAATTTTTCTACTTGTACTAATTGCAACTTTATATATCCTTCATATTTTACTTGTATTTCTACTTGTTCAGCTTCTTGTCTTGTTAGTTTTGGTCTGTCTACATCAATTTTTACTAGTGCTTTATATGAAAGCTCGCTTCTTTTTAACAAATCTATTAATTTAACTCCATGAGTTAGTGGTGTAGAACCATTGTTTTGAAGAAATTTATTTGTTTCTTCTGTTGGTTTTATACTTACTGTTTTCAAACGTTCAATCTCATTTTTTATATTTTCTTGTTTTGTTAAAAATGATTTATATCTTTCCTCTGATATTAAACCTACATCATGTCCAATTGGTGTTAATCTTAAATCTGCGTTGTCTTGTCTTAATAATAACCTATATTCAGCTCTTGAAGTCATCATTCTATATGGTTCATTTGTTCCTTTTGTAACAATATCATCTATTAAAACTCCAATATATGCATCTGACCTATGTAATATAATAGGTTCTTTTCCTTCAATCTGCAGACTTGCATTAATTCCTGCAATTATTCCTTGTGCTGCTGCTTCTTCGTATCCAGAAGTTCCATTTATTTGACCTGCTAAAAACATTCCTTTTACATTCTTTAGTTCTAATGATAACTTTAATTGAGATGGATCTATGCAATCATATTCAATTGCATAAGCTGGTCTTGTAAATTCAACATGCTCTAATCCAGGAATTGTCCTGTACATAGCTATTTGTACTTCTTCTGGAAGTGATGAGCTCATTCCCTGCACATACATTTCTTCTGTGCTTTCTCCCATAGGTTCTATAAATATTTGATGCCTTTCTTTATCACTAAACCTTACAACTTTATCTTCTATAGAAGGACAATACCTTGGTCCTGTCCCTTCAATCTGACCTGCATATAAAGGCGATCTATGTAAATTTTGTCTAATAATTTCGTGTGTTTTTTCATTTGTATATGTTAAATAACAAGGGACTTGATTTATTTCTTTAGGTTCATTTTCAAATGAAAATGGAACAATATCTTTATCCCCTTCTTGTATTTCCATTTTAGAAAAATCAATAGTTCTTTTATTTACCCTAGCAGGTGTTCCCGTTTTAAATCTAACAAGTTTTATTCCTAATCTTTTTAAGGCATCAGACAATCTATTAGCAGGAAAAACACCATCTGGACCGCTTTCATAGTTTACTTCTCCTATATATATTTTCCCTTTTAAATATGTGCCTGTAGCAACAACTACAGCTTTTACATTATAAATGGCTCCTATATTTGTCTCAACAGCTTTTACTTCTCCATTTTCAACTTTTATATCAACTATTTCTGCTTGTTTAATTGACAAATTTTCTTGTTTTTCTAATGTATGTTTCATTTCTTGTTGATATTTTTTTCTATCTGCTTGTGCTCTTAGAGAATAGACGGCCGGGCCTTTTGAAGTATTAAGCATTCTCGACTGTATAAATGTCTTATCTATATTTTTTCCCATTTCTCCACCTAAAGCATCTATCTCTCTAACTAAATGTCCCTTTGATGTTCCTCCAATATTAGGATTACATGGCATATTTGCAATGCATTCCAAACTTATAGAAAAAAGTAATGTTTTATGTCCTTTTCTTGCGCATGCAAGTGCCGCCTCGCAACCTGCATGTCCTGCTCCAATTACTGCTACATCATATTCTCCTGCATTATAACCCATTTACTATCCCTTCTTTTACAATTTTATTTACCTAAACAAAATTTTGAAAAAATTTCCTTTATTACATCTTCACTAACATTATCTCCTGTAATTTTTCCTAAATCTTGCATAATTTCTTTTATATTAATTGATACTATATCTATTGGCATATTATCTTCTAAAGATTTCTTTGCCTCTCTCACATGATTTAAAGCATCTTCGATTAATTCCTTGTGTCGTATATTTGTAATCATAATCTCATTCTCAGGCATTATTTCACTCAAACCAAACATTATATCAAGTTCGTTATATAAACCGTTTAAATTTGGTTCTGAAGCCAAAGAAATTTTTAAAACTTTTTTATTGGTATCTATAATTTCTTTACATTTTTCTAAATTGCTTTCTTTCAAATCAATCTTATTTAATAAAATTATAGCTTTTTTGTTTTTTATAAATTCTAATATTTCTTTATCTTCTTTATTTAAAGGTTTAGAATTATCAAACATAGCTATAATTAAATCGCTATTTTCCGCTACTTTTTTTGACTTGTTTATTCCGAATAATTTCTACTTCATTTTCTGCATCTCTAATTCCTGCTGTGTCAATTATTTTAAATGGAATCCCTTTAATACTTACAAACTCTTCTATAGTATCCCTAGTTGTTCCTTCTATTTCTGTAACAATAGCCCTATCTTCATTTAAAATAGTATTTAATAAAGATGATTTTCCGCTATTAGGTCTACCTATAATTGCTACCTTTATTCCTTCTTTTATTATCTTACCATTTTCAAAAGAATTATATAATAACTTTAATTTTTGCTCAATTTCATTTAATTTATTTTTAGCTTTTTCTTCTGTTACTTCTTCTACATCATACTCCGGATAATCTATGGAAGCTTCTATATCTACAAGTAAATCTAAAATTTGTTTTTTTATATTTGCAAGTGTTTTAGAAAGATTACCTTCTAATTGGTTCATTGATGCTTTTAATTCTTTATCTGTTTTAGCATTTATAATATCAATTATTGATTCGACTTGACTTAAGTCTATTCTTCCATTTAAAAAAGCGAGTTTGGTAAATTCTCCTGGCATAGCAAGTTTAGCACCATTTTTTAAGCATAATTCTAATATCTTTTTTATAACAATATTTCCACCATGAGAGTTTATTTCGCACATATTTTCTGTTGTATAGCTCTTAGGTTTTTTAAAGTATGATACTAATACTTCATCTATATTTTCATTTGTTTTAGGATCTATTATATTACCATATTTTATTGTGTATCCTTTTATATCTTCTATTTTTTCTGGATTTTTGGCTTTAAATATTTTTTCTAATATATTAAAACATTCTTCTCCACTCATTCTTACTATTCCTATTCCACCAATTCCTGGTGCAGTTGATATTGCTACTATTGTTGACATTTTATTCTCCTTTATTTGTATGGTTTAAAAATAATGCCTTTATTCTATTTAGTATTTACAATGTTTGAGGGACACACCTTAGTTACGGGTATTTCTCATAGAATAAGGTGTGTCCCTCGCTTTTTATTAAATAGGAAAAATTGCAAATTTTTCCTATTCAAGAACAAAGGGCGACTGCGTCGCTTTGTTCTTATTTTAATTTTATTACAACCTTTCTATAAGGTTCTTCTCCTTTACTAACTGTTTCTACTTTACTGTGTGATTGTAATTTTGTATGAATAATTTTTCTCTCATATGCTGTCATTGGCTCTAAAGTAACCGGTTTACCTGTTCTTACTACTGTTCTTGCTATTTTTTCTGCTAATTCTTCTAAAGTCTTTTGTCTCTTTTCTCTATATCCTGCTATATCTAAGTAAACTCTTATTTTTGCTGAACTTTTCTTGTTAGCTATTGATGACAATATAGTTTGAAAAGCATTTATATTTTCACCTCTATATCCAATTAAATAATTTACATTTTCTCCTTGTATGTCTACATATATTTCGTAATCTTTTACTTCCGTTTTATATGTTATCCCATCTTTTAAAAACTTGCCTAAAAAATTATTTAATTGTTCTGTGGCTTCTTCTATTTCTTTCTCGTTTGTATTTACTTTTTTTTCTTTTTTTTCTTTATTATTTTTTTCCTTTACCAAATCTTCTTTTTCTTTTACTGTTAGCTCTACTTTTACGACTCTTGGAGCAAGGATGTTATAGAAACTCCTTTTTTCTTCTTCTATAACTTTTATATCTACCATATCTTTTGATACTTTCAATTCTTTTAAGCCATTTTCAATAGCTTCATTTGTTGTTTTCCCTTGGGAAATTATTTTTTTACCCATTTTGCTCCTCCCCTTCTGATTTTATAACTTTATTTAATATTAATCTTTCGCCTATCATTAATATATTATTTACTAACCAATATAAAGCAAGTCCAAGTGGTGCAATTATCGATATACTAATAGACATTAATGGCATAAACCATGTCATGCTTTTATTCATCTGAGCTGTCATTTCTTCTGGACTCATCTCATTATCCTTATTATTTTCCTTATTATCTTCTTTTTTTACTTCAATAATATCGCTACTTTTTGATTGTGTTGATGTCATTTTTGAAGTTATTTTCATCGAAATTATAGTTGTTAAAACATATAATACTGGAATTATATATACTTGCCACTCTTGCCAATTTTCTTGTGGAACATTGCTTAAATCTAATCCAAAGAAATCCATATTAATATACAATGGGTCTTCTGTTGTTTTATAATTATTTACATATTTCAAAATACTTATTTGTGGATAGTTTCTACTAATACTATTTTCTCCAACTTCTTGTTTAATTTCTGCTACATAATTATTTAATGTTTCTGTATCTATTTTTTTCATATATGTAAGTGGACTTCTAACTAATCCAAACATAGCAAAAAGTAATATTATTTGAATTATAGAAGTTAAGCATCCACTAAAAGGACTTAAGTTTTCTCTTTTATATAAATCCATCATCTCTTGATTCATTTTTACTTGGTCATTTTTATACTTGTCTTGTATTTCTTTTACTTTTCCCTGAATCTTAGCAGTCTTTTTCATTGTTTTTTGTTGTTTTATAGATAATGGTAATAATATTAATTTTAATAAAACTGAAAATATAATTATTGCTAAACCATAATTTTTAACTATTTCATATATAAAATTTAAAATATATCCAAATAAACTAGAAATTGAACTCATATAAACCTCCGTTTGAGCATTTTTTTATTTAATCACTATTTATTCTATAGGATCATATCCTCCTTTTGAAAAAGGATTACATTTTAAAATTCTTTTTATTCCTAAAAAGAATCCTTTAATAACTCCATACTTTATAATTGCTTGCTTCATATATTCTGAACAGCTAGGATAAAATTTACATTTTATCCCTTTACCTTCTAAAAAAAGAGAGATGTGTTTTTGATATTTTTCAATTAAAAAAATTAATATTTTTTTCATATATCTCCTTATTCTTCTAGAATATTAGCTTTTTTAAATATTTTTTCCATATCTTTATTAATAATATTAAAATCTGCTTCACTCTTGTCCAAATTTTTATTCCAAATAATAACAAGGCTATTTCCTACTTTAACATTATTTTCTAATAAGCGATAACTTTCTCTGATTAATCTTTTTATTTTATTTCTATAAACACTATTCCCTGCTTTTTTACTTACTGCTATTCCTAATAAATTAATAGTCTTGTTGTTTTTTAATATAAATATACTTATTTGCTTTCCTCCGCAAGCGTTTTCCTTTTTTCAAAACTATTTTAAATTCATAATTTTTTTTTAGCATTTCTGTCTTTTTCAATTTTATCACTCATTTATTAAAAATTATTTAAATTATGCTGATATTTTTTTTCTTCCTTTTGTACGTCTAGCTTTTAAAACTTTTCTACCAGCTTTAGTTTTCATTCTTTTCATAAATCCATGTTCTTTTTTTTCTTGTCTGTTTTTTGGTTGATATGTTCTTTTCATTCTTTTAAGCACCTCCTAATTAAAATCATAAGTATCAAAATTATATATTAAAATAGTGTTAATTGTCAAGATTTTTTAAGAATTTATAATAATTTTAAAATAAATATTGATAATTTATTTTTTTTTTGATATTATTAATTGAAATAATAGGGATTTACGGCTTTCCGAGTTTTTTTATATTTGTTTGTTGATAACTTATCTTATTGTTTTTGTTTATAAAAGCCTTTTTTATCAACATTTGTGGATTGTTTTGTGGATAACTTGTTATATTTAAACTCTTTGATTGGAGGTTTTTGTTATAATGAATTCAGATATTGAACAGATTTTAAATCAAGCAAAAGAATTATTAAAAGATGAAATGTCTCAAATTTCTCATAAGACATGGATAGAACCTTTAAAAATAGCCAGTATTGTTGATAATCATGTAACTTTAATTTCTGAAGATTCTTTTAAAAGAGATATGGCTGATACAAAGTTTCATGATTTAATATTAAATACATTTTCTTTAATTATGCAAAAAAATTGTACTCTTTCTATAGTTTGTGAAAAAGAAATAAATGAGATAGAAGAAAAACCAGAAACACAAAATATTTCAAATAATAATAATTATTTTTCGACATCTTTAAATCCTAAATATACTTTTAGTACTTTTGTTGTTGGAGATAATAATAGGTTTGCTCATGCTGCATCTCTTGCAGTTGCAGAAGCACCCGGAACTGCATACAATCCATTATTTTTATATGGTGGTGTAGGTCTTGGTAAAACTCATCTAATGTGTGCAATTGGAAACGAAATTTTATTTAATAATAAAAAAGCAAAAATCCTATATGTTACTTCAGAAAAGTTTACAAATGAATTTATAGATGCTTTAAAAAATGCTAGTACAGAAAAATTTAGACAAAAATATAGAAATATTGATGTTTTATTAATAGATGATATTCAATTTATTGCTGGAAAAGATAGTACTCAAGAAGAATTTTTTCATACTTTTAATGAGTTAAGAGAAAACGGAAAACAAATTGTTTTATCTAGTGATAAACCTCCAAAAGATATTTCTTTATTAGAAGAAAGATTAAAAACAAGATTTGAATGGGGTCTTTTAGCAGATGTTTCTATGGCAGATTATGAAACTCGTCTTGCAATTTTAAGAAAGAAAAAAGATGATAATCATGTAATAATAGATGATGAAATATTATCTAATATTACTTTAAAAATAGATTCTAATATTAGAGAATTAGAAGGCGTATTTAATAAATTAGTCGCACAAGCTTCTTTAACACATACACCTATAACTATGGAAATGGCAGAAAAAGCAATTAATACAGTAATAATGCAAAAAACTTCTGTTATTTCTATTGATTATATTCAAGAAATGGTATGTAAATATTTTGATATTACTATAAAAGATTTAAAAAGCTCTCAAAGATCAAATGATATTGCTTTTCCAAGGCAAATTGGAATGTATCTATGTAGAATATTAACTAATGAATCTTATCCAAAAATAGGAGAAGCTTTTGGAAAAAGAGATCACACAACAGTTATGCATGGCTATAAAAAAATAGAACAAGATATAAAACAAAATCCAAATTCTAACACAAAATTAATTGTGGATAGTGTGAAAAAAATTATATTATCCAAAGAATAATTAATATAACAATAAAAAACAATACTTTTTAAAATTTATGTTTGGAAAACATTATTTTTATAAAATTTTTTCTTTCTCTTCTTACGGAAGGAAGGAAAAAGTTATCCATAGCCTTCTGTGAAAAACAATAAAAATTGTGTGGAATATATTTATTTTTTATAAATTTTTATAACATGTGAATAATTTTTTTAATTATCAACAATATTATTAACATTATTTTTTTTACGGATTTAGGGATGATTTTGAGTTTTCCACATAATTCACAGGACTTAATAATACTATTACTAATAATTATTTATATTATATAAAAAAAGGAGCAAAGAAAAATGAAAATTGTTTGTGAAAAAGAAAAATTATTAAAAGGATTAAATTCTGTTGTTAGGGGAGTACCAACTAGAACAACTATGCCTATATTAGAAGGTATACTTATTCAAACAAATAAAAATCAAATTAGATTAACATCTTATGATTTAGAATTGGGTATAGAATACAATATGGAATGTGAAGTAATAGAAGAAGGAAGTACAGTTGTAAATAGTATAATGTTTAGTGAAATAGTAAGAAAACTTCCAGATACAGATATTAATATAGAGTTAAATGATAATAATTTATTAGTAATTGAATGTGAAGGATCTTTATATAAATTATCAACTATGAATCCTGATGAATTTCCAGAATTACCAAAAATAGTTGTTGAAAATTCTATTGAAACAGAACAAACTATTTTAAAAAATATGATAAGGAAAACAATATTTGCTGTAAGTATAGAAGAAAATAGACCAATATTTACAGGATGTTTATTTGAAGTAATAAATAATAGTTTAAATGTTGTTGCAATAGATGGATTTAGAATGGGATGGGTAAGTAATAGTTTAAGTAATGCAAGTAATAATTTTAAAGCAGTTATTCCTGGAAAAACATTAAATGAAGTAAATAAAATTATATTAGATTCTTACGATAATATAAAAATAGGTGTTTCAAAAAATCAAGCAATTTTTGAAATGGAAAACTGCAAAATAGTAACTAGATTATTAGATGGAGAATTTTTAAATTATTCAAGTGTAATTCCTAATAGCTGGGAAACAAGAATAAGAGTAAATAAAAATTCTTTCCAAAATTGTTTTGAAAGAGTAAGTTTAATTTCTTCATCTAGTATAGAAAAAGAAAAAAAATATCCAGTAAAAATATCAATAGATATAGGAAAAGTTATTATTTCTTGTACAAATCAAACAGGTGATGCAAAAGAAGAAATATATACAGAAACAGAAGGAAAAGAATTAGAAATAGGTGTTAATCCAAAATATTTCTTAGATGCATTAAAAGCAATAGATGATGAAGAAATATTTGTATCATTTGGAACTAATATTTCTCCATGTGTTATAAAACCAGTAGATGAATCATCAAAAGATTATACATATATGATTTTGCCAATTAGAATGAAAGAAGAATAATTTTTAAAATTATAAAGGATTAGATATATGTATATAAATAAAATAAAATTAGAAAACTTTAGAAATTATGAAAAACAAGAAATAGAATTTGACAAAAATGTAAATATAATATATGGTGATAATGCACAAGGAAAAACAAATATTTTAGAGTCTGTTTTTATATGTAGTCTTGGAAAATCTTTTAGAACAAATCGCGAAAAAGAACTAATTAATAAAGAAAAAGAATATGCAAGAATAGAAATGATAAGTTATAAAGAAGATAGAGATATAAAAATAAATTTTGAAATAAAAGAAAAAAAGAAATTTAAAATAAATGGAATACCTGCAAAAAAAACAAGTGATATCTTAGGAAAAAATTATATTGTTTTATTTACACCAGAAGATATATCAATTTTAAAAAACGAACCTAGTAAAAGAAGAAGATTTTTAAATATAATGATTAGTCAATTAAGACCAATGTATGTTCATTTATTAAATCAATATAATAAAATGATAGAACAAAGAAACATATACTTAAAACAAATAAAATATGAAGAAAAGAAAATAGAAAATTTAGAAATATGGGATGAACAAATTGTAAAAGCAGGAAAGAAAATATATGAATATAGAAAAGAATTTATAGAAAAAATAAATGATAAAATATTTGATATTCATTTAAAAACCACAGAAAATAAAGAAAAAATAAAAATAAAATACATATCAAATATAGGAAATAATTACTCAGAAAATTTGAAAAAAAATAGAAATAGTGATATACAAAAAGGGTATACTGGGATAGGGATACATAGAGATGATTTTGAGATTTATATAAATAATAATCCAATTTCAATATATGGATCACAAGGACAAAAAAGAACAGCAATTATATCATTAAAACTTGCAGAAGCAAATGTTATATATGATGAAATAGGGGAAAGGCCAGTAATACTTTTAGATGATTTTATGTCAGAATTAGATAAAAAAAGAATACAAGGATTATTTGAAAATATAAAAGAAAATCAAGTTATAATAACATGTACAGATAGTTTTAAGATTAATAATTCAAAATATAAATTATATAAAGTTACAAATGCAAAAATAGAGTGCATTTAAAGAAGGGAAGTAAAAAAATGGAAAAATTTGAACATGAGTATAAGGCAGATCAAATTCAAGTATTAGAAGGACTAGAAGCAGTTAGAAAAAGACCAGGTATGTATATAGGAAGTGTATCTGCAAGAGGACTTCATCATTTAGTTTATGAAATAGTTGATAATAGTGTAGATGAAGCATTAGCTGGATATTGTAAAAATATACATGTTACAATAGAACCAGGAAATATTATAAGAGTAGAAGATGATGGAAGAGGAATACCAGTTGATATTCATCCAAAAACAAAAATATCAGCTGCAGAGACTGTTTATACAGTTTTACATGCAGGGGGAAAATTTGGTGGAGATAGTGGATATAAAGTATCTGGAGGACTTCATGGTGTTGGTTCATCAGTTGTAAATGCATTATCAACATGGACAGAAGTTACAATTCAAAGAGATGGTGGAATATTCCAAATGTCTTTTGAAAAAGGAAAAACTGTAAAACCATTAGAAAGAGTAGGAGATTCTAATAAAACAGGAACAAAAGTAAGATTTTTAGCAGATGATACAATATTTGAAACATTAGAATATGATTATAGTATTTTAGAGAATAGACTTAGGGAAATGGCATTTTTAACAAAAGGATTAAGAATAACATTAACAGATGAAAGAGAAGAAACACCTAAAAAATCAGATTTTTGTTATGAAGGAGGACTTGTTTCTTTCGTTGAATTTTTAAATAAAAATAAAGAAAAATTAAATGAAAAACCTATATATATAGAAAAAAATGGTGATATACCAGTAGAAATAGCAATACAATATACATCAAGCTATTCAGAGAATATATATTCCTTTGTAAATAATATAAATACAATAGAAGGAGGAACTCATTTAGAAGGATTTAAAAGATCTCTTACAAAAGTATTTAATGATTATGCAAGAGGACACAATATTTTAAAAGAAAAAGATGCGAATCTTCAAGGTGAAGATATCAGAGAAGGAATAACAGCAATAATATCAGTTAAAGTAAAAGAACCACAATTTGAAGGACAAACTAAAACAAAACTTGGAAATAGTGAAGTAACAGGTGCTGTTCAAAGTGTTATGAATGAATATTTAGCAACATTTTTAGAAGAAAATCCAGCAGTAGCAAAAGCAATTTTAGAAAAATGTATAAGTGCATCAAGAGCTAGAGAAGCGGCAAGAAAAGCAAGGGAATTAGTTAGAAGAAAAAATGTATTAGAAAATACAACATTACCAGGAAAACTTGCAGATTGTAGTAGTAACAAAGCAGAAGAATGTGAAGTATATATAGTTGAAGGAGATTCAGCAGGAGGAAGCGCAAAACAAGGAAGAGATAGAAGATTTCAAGCAATTTTACCGCTATGGGGAAAAATGTTAAATGTTGAAAAAGCAAGAGCAGATAAAATATATAATAATGATAAATTACAGCCGGTTATACTTGCTGTAGGAGCAGGAATTGGAGCTGATTTTGATATTACAAAAATTAGATATGGAAAAGTAATTATAATGGCAGATGCAGATGTAGATGGTGCACATATTAGAACACTATTATTAACATTTTTCTTTAGATATATGAGACCACTTGTTGAGAATGGAAATGTATATTTAGCTCAACCACCATTATATAAATTATCTAAAAAAGGAATGCAAGATATATATTGCTATACAGATAATGATTTAGCTGAACAATATAAAATATTAGAAGAAAAAGGAATAGCAAGAGATCAATTAGCACTTCAAAGATATAAAGGTTTAGGAGAAATGAATCCAGAGCAATTGTGGGAGACAACAATGAATCCAGAAAATAGAATTTTAGTTCAAGTAACAATGGAAGATGCAATGAAAGCAGATGAAACAATTTCATTATTAATGGGAGATGAAGTAGCTCCTAGAAGAGATTTTATAGTAGAAAATGCAAAAGATGTTAAAAATTTAGACATTTAAAAATATAATTTATAAAACTAATAGCTCGGAATTACCCCGAGCTATTATCCATAAAGCTCATATTAATCTTCAGCTTAGAATAAAACACATAATTTTTTCACCTAATATATATTACTATATAAGTAAGCAATAAACCACATATTTTAATCATTCACTCGACCATAAAAGCACCACAAGAAACTGTATTCATCCCAAAGGGATTAAAAACAACCCCTTACTAATATTCTTAAAGAAAAAATCTTATAAATATTAGATAATAGATACTAATATAATCTTAACCCAATTATAATACATATAATTTGACCATATATAAAATAAAAAGAATAAAAAATACAGCCTGCATATAAATATTATAATCTACGACTCTGAAATAATATGATCTTAACAAAACCATATTACATCTTTGTTCGAACAAATAAAAACCAATAAAAAATAAGATCTCTATTTGCTCTTAGTTCAACTAATATAAACCTTATGATATTATTATGCTCAAAATATTTTTTAAAATTCTGGAAAAAAAATCAAATTGTTGTTTGTGTTAGGAAAATTCTAGGGACTGTCCCTAAAAATCACCAAATTTGGGGATTTTTGGGACTGTCCTGAATTCTCCAAACATAAAACAAACTACAATTTGTCGAAATGTGTCAATGAAAAAAGATTGACATTTAATGGGAAAAATTGTAAAATAATAAAAAATAGAAAGGAGGAAAATATTATAAAAAAAATCAGTTCTGTACAGAATTGGTTGCCGTTTGAAGAGATTTTAGACAATGGTATAATTAAACTAAAAAATAATTCATATGTAAAAATAATAAAAGTTATACCAATAAATTTTAATCTTAAGTCCAATTTAGAAAAAGAGGCAATTTTAAATTCTTATAAAATTTTTTTAAAAACATGTAATTTTGATATTCAAATTTTAATTCAAAGTAATAAAGAAGATTTATCTAAACATATTTCCAAAATTAAAAATAAAACTAAAAATGAAAAAGAAAATATAAAATTATTATCTGAAAATTATATTAATTTTATTCAAAAGATGAATATAGATAAAAAATCATCATCTAAAAATTTTTATATTCTTGTAAAAGAATTCCAAGAAAATAAGAGACAAAAAAATAATCCAGATTCAGAAAAAATAATTTTTGATAAAATGAAAGATAAATATTTTAATATTAAAGAATGTTTATCAAGATGTGGAAATATAGTTATAGATATTTCCGAAAAAGATCAAACAGAAAAAATATTATATTCTTTTTTTAATTCAAGAAAAAATTTAATAGAAATGTAAGAAATAGGAGGTGAGAAGTGAAAAATATTAATTTTAATAAAAATAAATTAAAAAAAATTAATGGAGAATTTTGTATAAAAGATAAAATATCTCCTGCATATATTAATTTGAATAATCCAAGATATATAGAAATTGATAATATGTATTATTCGGGAATAATAATTGTAAATTATTATAGAGAATATAATGATTTAATTTTAAGAAAATTATTAGATTCAAATTTAAATATGAATATTTCTATTTTTTATGAAAAACAGGATCCATATAAGGCAATAAGAAATTTAACATATCACATAGCAAATGTTGGAGTGGATTTAAAAGAAAGTAATCAAAATAGACAAGATATAGATATAGCAGCTTTTACATATAATGATGCAAAATATATTAGAAAAGAAATTCAAGTAAATAATGAAGATATATATTTCTTATATATTTATATAAACATATTTTCAGAAGATATAAATAGACAAGAATACTTATTAAATAAAATAGAAGGAATACTTCAAAGCACAGGACTTCAAACAAGAAGAGCAAATTTTAGACAAGAACAAGTTTTTTTATCATGTTTGCCAATAATGGATAATAATAATGATATTAAATTTGCATCAAGAAGAAATGTATTAACCAGTGGTCTTGTTGCAACATTTCCATTTATATCTTCTAGTATTTTTGATGAAGAAGGAATTTTTTGCGGAACAAATATTTATAATAATTCTTTAATATTTATTGATAGATATAATCAAGAAAAATATAAAAACGCAAATATGTGTATTTTTGGTACAAGTGGATCTCGGCAAATCTTTTTATACTAAACTTATGATTTTAAGATATAGACTTTTAAATATTGAACAATATGTTATAGATCCAGAAAGGGAATACGAAAAACTAGCTAAAAACTTAAATGGTACAATTTTAAAAATAGGACCAAATTCAAATTCATATATAAATATTTTTGATATTAGAGAAGAATCTATAGAAGATGGAAAAGGATATTTAGCTACAAAAATTGCAAAATTAATAGGATTTTTTAATTTGATTTTTGGAGAATTAAATGAAGAAGAAAAAGCTATTTTAGAAGAAAAATTAATTGAATGTTATGAAAATAAAAATATAACTTTTGATGATAATAGTTTGTATAAAAATGATGAAAACAAAGTAAATATAAAACCTATATTTAAAGAAAGTACAGATATGCCAGTGATGGGAGATCTATACAATATTCTAGGAAAAGATAAAAACACTAAAAAAATGCAAATTAAATTAATTCCGTTTGTAAAAGGGTCACTTAATTTTTTTAATAATTATACAAATATAGAGTTAAAAAACAATCTAATTATTGCAGATGTATATGATTTAGGAGAAGAAAATTTAAAATATGGAATGTATTTGTTTATTGATTTAATTTTAATACTTTTAGAACCGAATTAAAAAATACTGAAATATCAATAAAAACAAAAAAAAATAAAAAAGGAGAATTTATGATAGAATTATATAACAAATCAATTAAAGAATTAAAGCAGTGTTATAACAAACCAAGTGTTAAAGGATGGACAAAACTAGCTAAAGAAAAAAATTTAATGAGTACAAAAACGATGTGCTTAATTAGTAATTTAAATTGGAATCAACTATGTAATAGTATTAGAAACAAAAATCACAAAAATCACAAAAATAAAATGGTATAGTAAAAAAATCACAAAAATTACAAAAATCACAAAAATAAAATGGTATAGTAAAAATAATATTAATTAAATACACAGTAAAATATTATAAAATATAAAATATTTGAGGTGTGATACTATTGATAAAAGTATATGAAATAAAAGAAACAATTTCAGATAGTAAATTAATGGATAATTTATATGCAATAAATAAAATTACAAAAGAGCTTATTAAACAAACAGAGTTTATACAAGACATCAATAAAGATGATTTAGATTACATTAACATTGCTTTAGAAAAAATTAAGATAAATTTAGAAAAAGCATATTTAATTATAAATATATAAAATAAAATTCTAAACCAACCTTTACCATTTTAAAAAACCCTGTTATAATTTGTTATTATATGTAGGGAGGTGGTATAAATGTGTTTAAAGAGAAAAATAGATAATATTACAGAAATTAAAATAAAACAAACCAAAAATGATATAACAAAGATGCTAAATACTGATAGAGAGAAAGATATATTATATAATTATGAAATAATAAGGCAAGAAGGCAATTATAATATGCTAGACCCAAGAGCAAGAGAACAGACAGGATGTATGAAAAAAGAATATAATTATATTATTGAAAATTATACAAAATTAATCTCTAAATACCCTAACATAAAAGGAAGAGCATCAAAGTATTCAACTAATAAAAAATCAACAAAAATTTCAAAATTAATGGCATTACAAGGCAATAAAAAATGCAAAGAGGTAGTAAGTAAAAAATTAGATGTGAGCAAATCTGATTTGTGTAAGAATTGTAAGAAAAATTTTTTTACATAAATTAATTGCAAACACCTAATTTTTTATTTATTAGGGAAAATACTTTAAATAATGTAGAAAAATGAAAAAGGAAATTAAAATAATGAAAAAAATTAATGATAAGAAAATAGAGAAAATTAAATCAAAGTATATAAAAGGAACTAGAATACAACTTATAAAAATGTTTGATAAGATACATCCTGTACCAGAAGGAACAAAAGGAATTGTTGACTTTGTTGATGATATAGGTACAATTCACATGAAATGGGAAAATGGTAGTTCTTTAGGATTAATAACAGGAGTAGATAAATTTAAGATTATAGGAAGGAATAAAAAATAATGAGTAAATATGAAAGTGTAATTATAGTAAAACCAAAAGCAGAAGATAAAGAAATAAAAATAATAATAGAAAAAGTAAAAGAAATAATATCTACTAATAATGGAAGTATTGCAAAAGTAGAAGAACTAGGAATAAAAAAACTTGCTTATGAAATTAAAAAATGCAAAGAAGGATATTATATTGTATTTGAATATGAAGTGGATAGTAATGTTATAAACGAAGTAGAGAGGTATTTTAGAATTACAGAGGATATAATGAAATTTATAACTATTAAAAAAGATAATTAAAGGAGAAGAGTTAATAATGAATTTAAATATAATGTATGACCCAAAAGCTAATAAAAGCATGACAAGAAAAATAATATATGGTGGAACTAATTATTATGTAGGTTTAACAAAAATTTGTGCTAATTGTGGAAAAGCTATTATAGGTTATCCAGCAATATCAAGAAAAGATAATAAAACAGAAATATGCACTAATTGTGGAAGTTTGGAAGCTATAGAAGAATTTATAAAATATCAAAAAGAAAGCTTACAGACATAGAAAAATCAATAAGAAAAGGAGTAATAGAAATGTTATTTAAAGAAGGTCAAATAAAACCTTTTGCAGTAGGAAAATATGTACAATATGGAAAGATTTTAAAAGTAAACTTAGATGATAGAAGTTATTTAATGAAAGAAATTAAGACTAAAAAACAATATACAGTAGATGAGGATAATGTCTTTTTAGGAGATGATTAAAACGAATAATATACGAAAAATAAGAGAAGAAATAGGAATAACACAAGTTAACTTATCTGAAAAAACAGGTTTGTCTGTAGGTTATATATGTCATTTGGAAAAAGGTTCAAGAAGTAATCCAAGTTTTAGAACTATGAAAAAAATTGCTAATGCTTTAAATAAGAGCATAAACGAAGTTTTTAATACAAAGTAATATAAAATAACATTTAAAGCATAAAAATTGAAATTTGAGCCAATTACGAAGCAAATTAGGATATTTAAATTAGAAGGGATGGAATAAAATGGAAGAAGAATATTTAAAAAGATTTGAAAAAGCATTAAAAATTAAGCCAAATAAAAATATAGAATTAAATATGCCATTATTAGAAATGATATTTGAAAGATTTGAAGAAGATTTATATACACCTGATAAAGAATACGAAAAGCTAAGGAAGAAACAAATAGAAATTTATTCCAAACTGGAATCAACACTTAAAGAAGAACAAATAAAATTATTTGATGAGTATTGGAAAATTAATTCGGAAATGAAAACAAAAACTGAAAAACAACTATTTATATTTGGATATATTATAGCATGTGAAATAAAAGAAGAAATAAAAATTAATGAGTAAGTTTAACTTACTCATTTGGTATATATTCGATTATATCTTCAACTTTGCAACCTAAAGAATAACAAAGTTTAGCAAGAACTTCAAAATCAATTCTTGAAGCTGAATTTCCCCTTAATGTTTGAATAGTTTGAAATCGTATATTTGCACTAGTGTTTAATTTGTAGGTAGTTATATCTTTTTCTTTCATAATTTTATCTAAATGTATTTTAATAGTTCCATAGTCCACTTCTTGTAAAATAGGTTTAAAATTTTTATCTAACATAAACGTTCTCTCCTTAATTAATTTAAAAATATTTTATTATAAGGACTACCTTATTTTAATATTTCCAAAAGTACTACTTTACAAACAATAATTTTGATGATATATTATATATGAATATTAAATTGTAGTAAGTAGAGGAGGTACATAATGGTTTGTAAAAATTGTGGCAGTGAAATAGAAGAAGGAAAAAAATATTGTGGTAAATGTGGCACTAAAATAGATTCTAAAAAAGATAGAAAAATTAAATTAATTAAAAAATTAGTAATAAGTATAATTATTATAATTGTAATCTTAATTATTACGATATTAGGTTTAAAAATATTTAATATTGATATAGATACTAATATACCTATAATTGGAAATTTATTAAAAAATAATGTTAGTCGTAAAGAAGTTGAAGAAATATTAAAAAAGTCATATAATGGGTCGTATTTACAAAATGATACTACTAAAATAGGAAGCATAACAGATATTTCTTACCAAGATTACGATAAACTAATAACTTATAGTAGTACTTACAAGAATAATGAGATTACATTAAATACAGGAGGAATATTATTATATAGTAGTTCATCAAAAAATAGTAAGGTGTTAACAGTACCAGCTAATTTAACTTATATATTATATTATTTAACAACACAAAAAGATATGGACAAAGAAATAACAAAAGTAACAGAAATTTTAGCTAGACACATTGAAAAAAATGGAACTACTTTAAATGAAATGAACGAAGAATTTTTTAAATTAGGAGAAGAAATAGGACAAGTTGTTGGTATAAAATTATGTAGAAATATAATAGAAAAAGGAGTAGAAAGTTTAGGTACATCCTTGCCAGAAAATGCATATTTTTTGTATAAAGAAAAAGAAATATCTCCTAGATATGTAGGATTCTTGACAACAGATAATGAGTATGTTTGGAGTGTTATAGATGAAAAAACAGCACAGTATTTGTATTCTTATGATAGAAATAGTTATAATACTATGATATATGTGTATGGTCAACCGTATAAAAGTGTAACTAAGTTTAAAGTATATGATTTTACAAAAGATACATTTCCAGAGGTTGGTAGTTATAGTAATTTAGAAAATGCAAAAAAGATGTTAAATGTAGTAGAAAATAAAAAGGAGTAATAATATGATTTGTAAAAATTGTGGTAGTGAAATAAGAGAAGAAAATTCATTTTGTACAAATTGTGGAAAAGCTATTCAAAAAGAAAAGACAGTAATAAATAGTAACAATGAAAATAAAGAAATAAAATCCAAAATTAAATTATCAAAAGATGCTGAGAACGGAAAGAATAATAAATCTAGTAGAAGGAAATTAAAAATAATAATATCAATAGCAGTAGTTATAACAATTATTATAATTGTTATAACTAGTATATTCATATATAAGAAAAGCTATAATAATCAAGAATATAAAAGAGAATTAGAAAAAAAAGAATTAAAATTTAAAAACACAAATGATTTAGAAAAGATTTCATTTAAGGGAACAGCACCATCAGGTAAAGAAGTGACTCTAACAGGACTGGACTTAGTATTTTATACTGCATTAGAAGAAAAATCAAAATCTGTGCAAACGAAGAACAATAGAACATTATATACAGATATTTTTACATCTGTTGGAGAAGGAGAAATGAAAAGCTTTATAATAAATGATGATGTTTTAGGACGGATATGTTATTTATTATAAATATGAAAGAGCAGATAAATTAAATAATCCAATTGGGGGGTATTATTTACAGTATATATCTTTTGCAGTAAAAATAGTAAATTGGAGTGGATTAGAGAATATACGGAACATCACAAGTTAATAAACAAGAAATCCTAAACAGTATTGAAATTTCAACTAATATTAGTGGGGAAGGAAATTTAGCTATTCCAGGGGAAGTGAACGATAGTAATGCACTTTCGTATTTAATGGATTTTTATATGCCTAAAACTGAAAAGAAAATAAATAAAATCAAAAATGGAGCAATTTGGCAAGCAAAAAGTATGAAATGGATAGGAGAAGAATACCCTTATTTAGATGATAAAGAAGAAAACGAAACAGATAATCAAGATTCGAACCAAGAAAACAAAACAGATAATCAAAATTCAAGCCAAGAGAATACAAACGATAATAACAATAATGAAAGTAGCAATTCATCAACAATAGAAGATGAGTATACAATTTCAATAGATGACCTAAGTAATAGTAACCTATCATTTAATGAAATAAAAAAAGAGATAGAAAATAGAGGCTTAAAAGTATATGAAGATAAAAAAATCGAACAAGTTCCATATACAGATGATTTAGCAGGAACTGAACAAATTAATGTGCCAACAGGAGATTTATATAAGAAAGGGGAAACAGTATATATTAGTAGAACAATATATAAAGGACAGCCTGTCACGGCAGAATTCTTTGTGGGCTTTACCTTTATTTATGACTACGATGATATACGTTGTACTTTAGATGAAAATGGTAATACAACGGGTATAAAAGTATATTTTGATGACAAACTGGTTGCCACTCTACACTATAATGAGAGGTTTGAATATACCTTTGAAAATCAAAAAAGTGTTCGAGTAAAATTAGTAGCACCATATGCTTTCGTTGGAAAAGATTTACCAGCCAAAAAAAATTTAGTCATTAAAGAGTATAACTTAAATATTAAAGATATACGCTCGAATAGCGATTTATATAATACTTATTCGTAAAACGAATAAGTATTATAACCTTGAGATTAAAGAAAAGGGGTTATGTAATTACATAGATACAATTTTAAGTCCAATTGGTAAAAATTGTTTCTTGTTTGATTTTTGATGTAGCAGTTATATATTAAAGGAGAATAATAAAGGTGAAAACAGAAATAGAAGAACTAGATAAAATATTAAATTTACAAAACCCACAACTAATATTAATAACTGGTATAGAAGAAATTGAAAAAAAATTTATAATTGATTTAGCAACAAAAATGGCATTAAAACAAAATATACCGACAGCTTTATTTCATAATACAGAAATTATAAATATAAAAGATGAAATATTATCAAACTATTATAAAATAGATATTAATAAGATAAATGAACAGAGATTTTCGGAGAAAAATTTAAATAAACAAGAAATAAAAAAAGGAAAGAAAAACGGCAAAATAGATGTATGTATAGATGAAATAAATAATAAAAAAATATACCTTCCATACTATTTTCTAAATCAAGAACAACAAGCAAAACTGGAAAATGGATATAAAAAAATAGATAATTCCAAACTTTATATTCAGAAAATATCAACATACGAAGTGGATAAGTTTGAAGAAAAATGCAAAATATTAAAAATGGACCATAATATACAGATAATATTAATTGATGAGTTAAAAACTATAAATTCTTCAAAAACAAATATCTTTAAGAAGTTGAGAGAATTATCAAAGGAATTAAACGTTGTAATTATTGTGGCTAATCCTATAATATTAGAGAATATAAATTTATCTGTACCATTGGAAAAACAAATAGAAGAGTATGAATTGTTAGTAAAAATGAGTGATGTAGTTTTATTTATGAAAGAGTTATCTGAAGAGAAACAGAGTATTGTTAATATAACTGTCGCAAAAAATATTAATGGAAATATTGGAAAAATAGAAGCATTGTATCTTAAGAATTATATTGCATTTGTAGAGATAATTAAATACTTTAGTTGAAATAAAAAATACATGGAATTTACAAAAAGGAGTATATTTAGTGAAAAATGAATATGATTTAGAAGAGGTATTTGAATATTTTTTTGGCGATTTTAAAACAAGTAAGAATAAAATACTAACCTGCAAAATAACAAAATACGAAGGTAGATATGGCTGTAGTAAAAGCTTTACAGTTAATACTACAACTATTTGTCCAAGATGCAAAATTGATAAATCTGTGAAATGCAAAAAATGTAATGGAAAAGGGGACATATGTAAAGAAAGAACTATATTAATAAATATTCCACCTAAAACCAAAAATAAAACTAGATTTGTTTTCAAAGGGGAAGGAAATCAAACATCATCAGAAGAAGAAAGAGGCGATTTAATAATAGAAATAAGCATATATGGAACTAACAAAGATACAAGAACTCCTATCGAAAAAGTACAACAACTTTTACGATAGAAAATAAAAAAGCATATTATCTTTATTTTGCCACTATAAACTGAAATTGTAATATGATTTGTCTATTTCATCTTGCTCAATGCCAATATATGGTAATGTTATTTTGGGTGAGCTATGGTTTAAAATCACTTGTAACATAGCAACATCTTTAAACTTCTTATAAAACCAATAACCAAATGTTTTACGCATACTATGAGTTCCAAAATTTTTCAAATTGATATTATTAGCACATCTTTTTAATATACGATAAGCTTGAGTAGTAGTAATAGGAGCATTACTACCAACTTGACTTTTAAACAGATATTCTCCGGGTTTCATGTTTCTAGTGTATATATCCATCTCTTCTAACAGGCTATTGCATAGAGGGAACTTCTTAATCTTATGTGTCTTTTTTTCTACTATTATAATATGGGACTTCATAATTTCAGTTATAGAATCTCTAACATCATTTCTATTTAATTTTACTAAGTCTGATATACGAAGCCCTGTGTTAATTCCAGTTAAGAATAACATATAATTTCGTATACCAGTTTTCTTTAATTCTTGTTTCATAGCCTCAATATCTTCAATTCGCCTAATTGGCTCCACTAAATTCATTTTTGCCTCCATTATTCTAATTTGTTTGGTACCAAGCCACCATGCTTAAAAATTTAAAATTTATTATATTATAGTACCTATTAGGTAATACGGTAAAGGCCTAAATTACCTTCTTTTTCAAAAATTAGATACAAAAACACACCAAACAGTTGCTACTGTAGTATTATAAATTTTAAATTAAAGGGTAAAATAATAAACATTAAATTACCCTATGACTTGCTAGAGTTATGTTATAGATAAAATAAAGTTATTACTCAGCTCTAAAGCAAAAAAAATTTAAAAATTTTAAAAAAAAGTATTGACACCAAAAAAGATATGTGGTAGAATAAGCACAATCAAATAATATATTGTCGGTGGACATCGTACGAGGAGCCTAGCTGTCAATAGACCCGTCAGCATATGATAAATATGCAAGGAATTATTAGAGAGCGCAATAAAGTTTGTAAAAATAAGAATTTGCAGATTTTATTGTGTTCTCTTTTTTCTGTATATATTATATGATTAAAATATTGTAATAAGGGAGGGGAAAAAATGGCAAGAATAACTTTCGAACAAATGGTGAAAATGCTAAAGGAAAAGAAAATACAACAGGAAAGAGAACAATATAAGTCACAAATAGAAAAAGGCAATAAGAATAGAGTAAGGGTTAAACTGAAAAAGAAATACCCCAATGGTATTGTATCTAATGGGATGACTATAGAAGCCTTTATTGAAAGCTTAGAAAAAGAAATTAAAGATTAAAATAAAAAAAATAGCAAGAGTTTCCGAACGCCAATTCTATAAACTCTTGCAATACTTAAAATAAACAAGCTATACATATGCATATTTGTATATTTTAGACTTTTTTAATTATAACTTTAAAATTAAGAAAAGTCAAGAGGAGGAATAAATATGGAAAATAATAAAGACAATTGGTTAATGCAAATTTTTGTAAATTTTAAAAATAAAGTTAAACGAACTAATTTTATGTGGATATGGAATAAAAATAAAACATCAGTTTTTGCAGAAATAATGAGCGAGGACAAAATGGTAAAGGAAGAAAAATATAAAGAATATTTAGAAAAATATATAGATATTATGTTTAATGAGCATGTTCTTGCTACTGGAAAATACAGTAACATATTAGAACAAGCTTTCTTAGATGTTCCGATACAAAAATTGTATTATGAATACCAAATAAATTGTCTATTAATTGATAATTTACAGGTAACAAAAAGAAGGCTATTAGAATTTAAAAAGCGAGAGTTGGAAGAAATAAAAAAATTAGACTTGGCATTACGAGATATAAATAAAAGACATCTATTTAATATATACGATACAGCGGACAAGGTAGAAAAACGTAAACATTTTTTAGAAGAGCAAGCAAAAATTAGTAAAAAGTGCCTTGATGAAGTTGTACAAGAAAAAAATATAAAAATAAATAATTTAATAAAAGAATCTAAAAATACACTAAAAAATATAGAAAAAATCGTTGCTAAAAAGGACAATAAAAAATATGAATTGTGGTGTTTTGTATATAGCAGAAGTGAAGAAGCTACAAAATTTAAGAAAAATAAACTTAAAGAAGTAAAAGATAAATATAAAAAAATTTTTAATGAAGGAGTGATATAGCATGGATAAAGAGGTATTGAATCAATTGGAAATGCACAATTTTTTCACAAGAGCTGGAAAAATATTTGTAAAAACAGAAAGAGGGGAAAAAGCGATATCTAATTTTATTCCACTAATAACAGAGAAAATAGTTAAGACAAATGGAAGAGATGAAGATATTATATATAAACTAAAAGCAATTGTAATAGAAAATGAAAGAGAATTAGACACAATAGAAGTAACTAGCAAACAATTGAGTTCCTTTAATTTTATTTTTAGTACAAAGTCTAACTGGGATAGATATGCAGTTATTGAAAAAGGTGGAAAAGATTATCTTATTCAAATAGCTCAAATTGTAAGCAGAGAAAAAATGAAAAATGAAGAAATTTATACTTGTACAGGGTTTATTAGACATAACAAAAATTTAGTATATTTATATCATGGACGGAGCTATAGGAAGTGCAGAAGAAAATATAAAAGCTGATTTAAGTGCTGAAAATCTAAATCAGTATTGTTTCACAGATAAAATATTTAATTTAGATGAGGCATTAAAAATAAGCTATTCATTATTAAATAAGGTTGATAAAGAAGTTATTATACCACTTTTAGGATATCTGTATATAACACCATTAGTAAGTATACTAAAAGAAAATGATATATATGTAGATTTTATATTAATGTTAATAGGAGAAAGTGGTGTAGGTAAAAGCTCTATAGCGGCTATTATTAATTCTCATTTTGGGAATTTTACGAGAAATAGTTTTAATACATCATTAGATGATACTGCTTCAAAAATAGAAAAGCAAGCTTATAATTTAAAAGATACCATTTTGGTACCAGATGACCTAAACCCAGAAAATGATGAAAAGAAAATCAAAATAACAAATAAAATAATAGCCCTTTTTGGAGATAGACAAGGTAGAGGAAGAATTACACCACAGGGGAAAATAAGAACAACTTATTATGCAAGAGGTACAGCTATTATAACTGGAGAATTTTTACCTAATTTAGCATTTAGCAGATTAGCAAGAGTAGTAGTATTAGAATTCACTAAAAATACTACAAGTGAAAAAGCAATTTTATATTATCAAACAGAGAAAGAGAAACTTGCATATACAATGAAAAAATACATCGAGTGGATAATTAATAATGAAAACGATGTCATAAATACAGCTAAAACAATAGTACAACAATTTGAAAATAATCTAATTATAAACAATAAGGAATTACATGGCAGAACAAGAGAAGCAATAGCAATACTGTACATAGGATTTAATTTGTATGTAGAATTCTTACAAACAAATAGCATAATATCAGAGGAAGAAAAAAGAAATTTATTAGAAAATTCAAAGGAAATATTAAAAAAAGTCGCTCAAAAACAAGCACAAGAAATTAAAAACCTAACACCTACTGAAATGTTTTATAATGCAATAGAACAATTAATTCAAACAAATAGAATAAATTTGTTAGACTTTAAAAATTGCTCTACAATTGACTTCGATAGAAAAAGAATAGATGGATTTATAGACAATGAAACTAAACAGTATTATTTTTATCCAGAAACGATTTATTCAGCAGTATGTAAATTTTATAGTGAGGCAAAAAATCCATTTAATATATCATTAAGTACTTTATTAAAGGAATTACACAATTCCAACGCATTATATATGACAGACCCATCGCGAAAAACAGTTATCAGAGTTAATCCGATAACAAAGGAAAAAATGAGAGTTATTGCGGTTAAAATGCAAAATAATGAAAGCATTAAAGCAAATAATGAAAAAATGACACAAATAAACCAACAAGAAATAAAAGTAGAAAATAATGAGTTTAAAAGAAAAGAAGAGCAGAAGAGTGTTGATAACAAAAAAATGAACTTAATGGACTTGGGAAATCTTGTAAATAAATAAGAAAGATTTGGAAAAGGGAAGGTATAATTAAATTAATAAAATAGCAATATAATGACTTATAAAAGAGCTTAAAAAATCCTTATTAATTTAATATATACCGTAACCCCTCAACCATAGAACTTAAAAAACAGAGGAGAGTTTAAATGAATAAATTTAAAGACAGATTAGATAATAAATCAAAAGTAACATTTGAGGAAGTAAATAATTGTGAAATACCAAATAATGCAGAAGTAAAAGTAATTGAATCAAAAGATGCTGTAATAGTAAAATATAGCAAAGTAAAATCTAATAATATAAGTAAATATAAAAAGTGTAAAGGAAATACATATATTAATATGTTTACAGGGGAAGTAAAAAAATATAAAAAGAAGCATTTTAAAACAATAGAAATGATAAGAGAAAATATGAGAAAATTAAGACTTCTTATAGAATTAAATTTTAATTTTAGAAGTGAGGATATATTATTTATAACTTTAACTTGTAATAAACTTGTAAAAAGTATAAAAACTATTAAAAAATTTAAAGAAAATTTTATAAGAAGATTAAAAGCTAAATATAGCAAAAAAGATTTCTTATATGTTGGTAAATATGAAAGGAGCAAAAATGGTAGTTGGCATATACATTTTTTAATTAAAGATACCAAAAACAAGAAAATGTATATACCAAATGAAATAATACAAAAATTATGGGAAAAAGGATTTACAAAAACTAAAAAGGTAAAAAAGGACTCTAAGGTTGTAATTGAAGGCAAAAATTCAAACAATGATGAAGAATATGAAGATTTAAACAATGATAATGATTGTGAAGATTCAAACGATGATGAAGAAGGCGAAAATTTAAACGATGATGAAGAATACGATATCGTAGATTATATGTGTAAGACAAACCAATTATATAATGTACCAATAAATGAGCAAATTTATTGTACTAGTAAAAACATAGATAGAGGACAAGCAAGTAAAATGAAATACGAAGAAGCACAAGCAAAAACTAAAAATTATATATTAGTAAAAGAAAGAACAATAGAAGTAAAAAATGCAGACCAATTTGTTAATAAGCATAATAAAAAGATTTACAATAAGTAAAGTAGAATATTTTAAATGATAAAAAATAAACTCATATTGCCTAAGAGTAAAAATAATAGAACGTATTTTATACGAAAACAATAGAAATAGAAACATAACGACCTTTACCTTTAAGACAATTGAGTATATTATAAAACAAAGAAAGGGGGAGATATAAATGAATTTAGCAGTTGCATATTGTAGAGTTTCAACGAAAAATCAACAGGAATCTATAAAGGACCAACAAGAACAATGGCAAGATATTTTAGAAAAAGAAAATTTTACCTTTGCCAACATAGGAATATTTTACAAAAAAAATGGTAACAAAGAATTTAAAAGAGGTTTATATGTTGATGAAGGAATATCAGCGAAAGAATATAAAAAGAACAGAGAAGCATTTAAGCAGATGATAGAAGATGCAAAAAATGGTAATTTTAATCAAATATTTGTTGAAGATACAACAAGATTTGCAAGAAATGTTGAAGATGGCATGAATATCGTTAAAGATTTAAGACAACCTAAGTACAAAGTGAACATACATTTTATGAAAGAAAACATAGATTCAGCAGATGTAAATAATGATTTAATACTGGGTGTTTTGTTTTCAGTAGCGGAAAAAGAAATAACAACCGATTCAAAAAGATTTAAATGGCGACAAGATAAATTACATAGAGTAGGGAAATGGACTGCACCAGCTCCATATGGATATAATGTGACAAAAGGCCAATTAGAAATTAATGAAAAAGAAAAACCAGTAGTTGACAATATATTTTATTTATACACGGAAAAGCTGTTAGGCATGAGAAGTATAGCAAATTATTTAAACAACCATGGCTTTAGAACTAAAAAAGGGAATCTATGGAAATCTACAGAAATAAGATATTTGTTAATGAATAAAATGTATATTGGAGATATAGTTAATCATAAAACAGAGTCGTTTGATATAACATGGGGAACTCATAAAAAAATACCAGAAGAAGAACAAATAGTAGTACATAATGAAGATTTAAGAATAATAGATGATGAAACGTGGAGAAAAAAAGAAAAAATAAAAGAGCAAAGAAATAAAAAACTTAAAAACAGAGAAGGCTATTCAAGTAAACATCTATTATCCACATTGCTTTATTGTGAACAATGCGGAAGTACTTATATAAGAGTGAAAAAGAAGAAAGCAAAAGATGAAAATGGAATTAAAGTGGATAGAGGATATGAGTGGACCTGTTTAGGACATAATCATTATGGGGATATAAAATGTAAAGGTAGATATGCATTAGATGAAAAAGAGTTAATTGAGTTTGTAAAAAAAGAATTGAAGTGCGAAAAGAAAAGAAATCGTGAGTATCTTTTAGACATATATCTTAAAAAGAAAAAAAGTGAAATTGCTAATATTAAAATAGAAAAGTTAAAAGAAGAAAAAGAACAAATGCAAACGCAAATATTTGAAGTTAGAGAAGAGAAAAATAAAAACTTAATAAGCGAGGAAACTTACGAAGAACAAATACAAGCAATAAACGAACGAATTGATAAAATTAGAATAATAGAAAAAAAATATTATAATTTAAAATTAGATATTGAAAGAGCTGAACAAAAATATAAAGAAAGAAAAGAAATATTAAACAATTTAAATTATAATAAAATGACTAATGCAGATTTAAAAACGATATTTAATAAAATTATAGTATATGGGGGATATGATGAAACAGGTTATAAAAATATATGTTTATATTTTTCATATAATTTTTTAGATGAAATACACACAGAATTAGAAAGGGAATTAGATGATATTGAACATGCTGCATTTTTAATGTTTGTGCCATTTCAAAGCCAGAAGATTAGAAAAAGTACAAAAACGAGATATTTTGAAAACAAAGATAAAAAATAGTGGAGATAATTTGCTATTTTTTATCTTTTTTTACGGTTACAAAACAGTTAAAATTACAGATTTATTTTGGGACAAAATTAAAAATAACAGAGAAATAAAAAAGGCAATTTACTTAGATGAAGTATGGAGATTAATAGGAGTCACATCTAATAAAGATGTTGCAAGTTTTATATATAAAATATTTAAAACTATTAGAAAATATGGTGGAAGTAGTATTGCAATTACACAAGATATATCAGATTTATTTAGTTTAGACGAAGGAACTTATGGTAAAAGTATTCTAAATAATTCAAGTAATAAGATATTTTTTGCATTAGAAGAAGAAAACATTTTAATCTTAAGTAAATATACTAATTTATCTGAAAAGGAAAAAATAGAAATAAAATCCCTAAAAAGGGGAGAATGTTTAATGTTTGCAGGAGAAGAACATATATTAAGTAAAATAGATGTTGCAGATTTTGAAAAAGAAATAATTATTTAAAATAAAATATTAAAATAATAAGGAGAAATTTAATGAAAATTATAACTGCACTAGAAAATCCAATAACAAATAAAAAATTAAAAGAAAAAACAAATTTTGAAATAATAGGAAACGACATTCAATATCAAGAAGGTATTATAGAAGTTTTACAAAAAAATCCAGAAATTAACTTACTAATAATAAGTGAATTATTATCTGGTCAAATGAATTTTAAAAAATTAATTGAACAAATAAAATTAATTAATAAAAAAATAGAAATAATTGTAATATTAAAAAATGAAAACGAAGAAATGAAAAATTATTTAATATCAAAAGGTGTTTTTAATATATTTTACAATAATAAAATAACAAACGATGAACTAATTGATACTATAAATAAAATAAACAATATAAATAAAGAAAATGAAATAAACGAAGAAATAAAAAATTTAAAAAAAATAATATTAGAAAAAAACAATACAAGAAAAAACATAGCAAAAGAAATTTATTTAAAATTAATAAATAAAATAAAAGAAAGAAAACATGTAGAAAATTTAAATCAAATAAATATAAAAGAAAAAAATAAAATAATTAGTATAGTTGGAACAAATGGGATTGGGAAAAGTATATTTTGTTCTATTTTAACTAAATTAATTAAAAATAAAAAAATATTATTAATAGATTTTGATATATTTAATCAAAGTATTAATTCAATATTTAATGTAAAAAAAGAGGATATTGGAACGCAAAAAAATATAAATAATTCAATAATAAAAATAGAAAAAAATATTCATTTATTATGTGGAACCACTCTACTTTTTGATGAAAATTATAAAATAGAAAAAAATAAAATAAAAAATTTACTTGAAGAACTTTTAATAAAATATGATGTAATTATTATAGATACAACATCAGAATGTTTTTTTGATTATACAAAAGAAATCTTAGAAAAATCAAATATAATATTATTTTTGACAGAAGCAAATCTAATAGAATTAAAAAAAAGCAAAAATTTATTAGATATATATATTAATCAATGGAAAATAGATAGAAAAAAAATAAATATAATTTTTAATAAAATGAATATTAATTCAATAGATGAAAAAATATTAAAAGTTTTATTTTCTGATTTTAATATTTTAGAAAAAATCAAATTAGACTATAATTTTAATTTAATAATTAATAATAATTTAAAAAATATTAATAAAAAAATAAAAAATAAATTTGAAAAAATTATAGAAAAATGTGAATTGTAAAATGTAATTATTTTAAATTTTGAATTTAGGTATTTTAAATAAAAAATAAAAGATATAAGGAGGAATAAAATGAGTAATGAATTAAAGATTGAAAACAATCTTGATTTAAAACAATCTAATCTAAGTAATGTTACATACGAAAAACAAAAATCATTTTTAGAGTCTAACTTAGGACAAGTAATAAATGGTGGAATAAATTTGGGATTAAAAGCAATATTACCAGATGTTATAGAAGATGAAATTATAGAAATAAAAGATAGTATTATTACAGATGGATTTTCTGCAGGGATAAAAACGGCAATAGATAATGTAGTAGATATGGGTAAAAGTGTACTTCGGCATATTTACAGGAAAATTTGAAAATATGTCTCAAGTAAAAAATGTTATAAAAAGTGGAGGATTAATTGATTCTGTTTCTGATGTTCTAGATTGGGGAATAAAAAAATCAAAAGAAAATGGATTAATTAATAACACAACAGCAAGTATTATACAAAAGGGAAAAAATACTATTTTAAACACAGTAAACAGTAGCATAGAAAATAATTTAACATCACAAATGGAATCTATAGAGAAAATAGATAAATACATATCAAATTGGAATGTATATTACAATAATCAAGATTTTAACAACATGGAAAAACAATATAAAAAAATAGAAAAAGAATTAAATAATGTTTTACCTTTAGAAAATGTAATAACAAAAGCTAGACAACTAGAAAATTTACATGAATTAATAAAAAATAAAGGAGGAGATTTTAATCTTTCAAAAGAAGAACTAGAACTTGCAAATAAATTAATATAAATATTGCCAAAAAAGGAAAAAAAGAATATAATATTGAAAATAGAACCATTAAATTAATAAAGGGGGATCATATGAGTTTTCATATTATAAAATCTGTTAAACCATTAGATAATTTAGTTATAGAGATTACATTTGCGAATGGAACAAAAAAAAAATATGATGTAAAACCACTTATGCAAAGATGGGAAGTTTTCAAAAAGTTACAAGATGCAGAATTGTTCAATAAAGTAAGAGTTGATGCAGGTGGATACGGAATTGTTTGGAGTGAAGATATTGATTTATCAAGTGAAGAAATTTGGACACAAGGAATAACCATTAATAAATAAAAAATATAAAAAAACCGTATGTCCGTATGGTTTTTTTATATTTTTTTCTTGCATAATCAAAATAGTTAATATATAATATGAAAAGATGAAACAATAGATGAAAAGGAGTTTAAATAATGGATAAGGCAGAAGAAAATATTATTCGAAGAGATATTGAAAATGAAATGAGAACAGCATATATTGATTATGCTATGAGTGTTATAGTAGCACGTGCACTTCCAGACGTAAGAGACGGGCTAAAGCCGGTACATAGAAGAATTTTGTATACAATGCATGAAGATGGATTTACACCAGATAAACCATATAGAAAATGTGCTACAACTGTTGGAGATGTTCTTGGTAGATATCATCCACATGGTGACGCGTCTGTATATGATGCTTTAGTAAGAATGGCTCAAGATTTCTCAATGAGATATATGATG
>CANQWF010000005.1 GCA_947627485.1 uncultured Clostridia bacterium | reverse complement strand
AATATTAACGTGTATTGTAGGGGACGCACCCCTGGGCGTCCCGCCCTCAAAATTTTTCATTCTACAAACAACAATTTGTCCAATTAAATAAGTTTCTATGCAAAATGGGAGAAAATCCCCCGAGCTAAATGTTTCATTTTTTTATGGTAATATATTTACAATCAATTCTAATAATGCTGTTATTATTGGAATTGATATACTAATAATTATTATTTTTCCACCCAAATCTATCTTACTTGCAATGGCAGTTTCTCCAGAATCTCTACATATACTAACTGCAAACTCTGTGAGAATCGCAATGCCAGTGATTTTTAAAAGAATTTTTAAAAAAGTACTTCCTGCTCCTGTTTTATTTGTAAGATTACTAAGAAGATTAACTATTGAAGCTAACTTGTCTACCAACATAACTAAAATAATAATTCCTGCAACTATTGAAACATATATTGCAAATTCAGGCTTGTACTGTTTTAATATAATAATTATTATCAGTGCAATTAATCCTACGCCTATTACCTTTACTATGTCCAAACTAAATTCACCTTTCTAATTTTATAATCCAAAAATAGTTCTTACTGTGTTAAATAGAGTACTTATTTCTTTTATTACCATAGTAAGTACAATAACTAATCCAGCAAGTGTTGTCATCATAGCTTGATCTTCTCTTCCTGCTCTTACTAATACCTGATGCAAAACTGCAACTAATATTCCTATTGCAGCTATTTTAAATAATAAATCTATATTCATATGTATCTCCTTTTAAACAAGTATTATTACTATTCCAATTCCGATTATCATTCCAAGAGTTCTGTACATTTTTTCACTTTTTTCTTTTTGAGTTTCTGCTTCTTTTATTTGTTTATCTAAAAAATTTGTAGTCATTTCTATTTGATTTAATTGTCCTTCTAGGTCTGTTTTTCCAAGCAACTTACTAAGATTTTTTAATGCATTTCTATCTTCATCATCAATATTTAACTCTTCTATTGTTAATGCTAAATTCCATGCTTCTCCTGCTGCACAAAATTTCATTTTTTCTGCTGCATTTTTAAATACAGGTGATATATTTGAATTTACGTTTTCCGATATTTCTGTAAATATTTGTGGAAGCGGTTCATATGTATATCTTATTTTAGTTTTAAATATGTTTAAAGCATTTTTAAATTCTTTAAGTTCACTTACTCTATTGGAATATTTTTTTGAAATAAGGATTCCAATTAGTGAAGATGATAAAAAAATAAAAGAATAAATTACAATTTTAATTCCTAGCATAAATTTTCAATCCTTTCTATTAATTTTTATTCCATAATTGAATATTCTGATGTTTTTTTATTTAATGCATATACACAATCTATTTCTGCTTTTCTTTTTTTGTCAGTTAAAAAAACTATTCTTTCAAAAGAGTGAATATTTAATAATGTTTTCAATGTAGGATTTATGGATATTTCTTCAAGACTTGCTCCATGTGCTGTAAATATCCCTCTGATTCCTGAACATATAGCATAATTTATTGGTTCTATGTCATCATTGTTTCCTATCTCATCTGCTGAAATTACTTTTGGAGCCATAGATCTTATAAGCATTCTCATACCTATTGCTTTTGGTACATTATCGAGTACATCTGTTCTTGGTCCAACATCATTTTGTGGAATCCCTCTGTACATAGCTGCTATTTCCCCTCTTTCGTCTACTAATCCAACATTTATACCAACAAAATTTACTTTGTCTATTCCTGTACTAATTTTTCGTATTAAATCTCTTAATATTGTTGTTTTACCAACTCCTGGCGGAGATACTATAAGTGTTGTATAAATATTATTATTTTCTAAATCCAACACATAATTTAATAATTTATTACTACATCCTTTAATTTCTTTAGCAATTCTAAAATTTAAGCTTGAAACATAGTTAATATTAATTACCTTACCATTTTCTATTACACAATTTCCTGTAATTCCTACTCTATGTCCACCCTTTACTGTAATAAAACCCTCTCTTATTTGGTTTTGGAACGAATAAATAGAATTATCACAAACTTTTTGTAGTGTCTGCAATATCATCTCTTGAGTAATATTTGTTTTGAATACAACTTCTTTTTTATTAAATTTTAATATTAAAGGCTTATTTGCTCTTAAACGTATTTCTTCTATTGTTTTATTTTTTTCTTCTGTATTGTCTTTAAAATACTCACCTATAATTGTATAAATTTCTTCTGGGAAATATATTAGTAAATCAGAAATTAACATTTTTTCTCCTTCTATTAATGTAACTTGTCCTTTTAATATATATATGAAAAAAATTTTATTTTAGAACTAAATTTTTAAATCTTATATGATTATTTTTTCTTATTCTTATTTTTTTGTTTTATTATAATGGTTGTAAATAATGCTATAATTATAATAATAATTGCAACAATAATTACTTGTTTTCCATTTTGTTTTGTACTTATATTGTTATTATTGTTTTTTTCTTCTTCAAGAATTGCAGATAGTCTTTTTGCTTGATTTTCTGTTTCTTCTTGATTTGCTATTTCTTCTTGCTCATTTCTTCTATGAACTAATATTTTATATCTTTTATGAGTTGTTCCGTTTTCTGCTAAAACATTAATATCTATTATATTTTCTCCAACTTGCATTTTGCCATTTCCTACTATTTCTACTTTAGCATTTTCTTTTTGCGGAATAGCTAAAATATCAATTTTCTCTGTATCATTTGATATTTCTAAATTATAATTTGTTATATTACTGTCAAATTCAGGGCTTAAGGTTGCTTGTCTTACAGCTAATGTTTCTAAATTTGCATTTGCTAAATCTAAATTTTGCGTTTTTGTTAAATATATTTTATATACTGAGCTTTTGGTATTATCTTTTGAATCTACTTTAATATTAATTATATTTTCTCCATTTTTTAAATTGTTGTTTCCTGTAATTGTAACATTAGCTTTAGAATTTTGTGGTATAGCTGTTATTTCTAGGTTTTGAATTGTACTATCTGTAACAAAATAATATTCTTTTATATCTTTATTAAAATCAGGGGATATTCCTTCATGGTTTAATCGTAATATAGCTAAATCTGCATTATCATCAGATATATTTTCAATTTGTTTATCAATATTTTCTATTACTTGATTTTGTTTTCCTATATTAATTTCTAAATTTGAATTTTTTATTTCTATTTTTTCTCCATTTGAATTATAGAATTCCCCAACAGCTGTAATATTTGCAATGCCATCTGTTATTCCTTTAAATGTAAAGTTTTCTATACTTAATTCATTTAAATCTTTTGCATTTTCACTTACCCATGTATATAAAGCCCTATTATCTAAATTATTTGAATTTTCTGGTCCACTAATATATTCTAATTTTGAATTGTCCCAATAAAGTTCTAATGTAAGTGCTGCAACTTCTGTGTCTTTTATATTAATTGAAACTTGGACTTCTTCTTCGGCTTCAATTTCTACTTTATCTGATATTATTTGCATTATTGATTCTGCTAAACTCACATTGTGCAGTATTAATATTGCTAAAATTGATATTAACGTTATTTTTATTTTTTTCATAAACACTCTCTTTCAAGAACAACAGTGGGCTTTCTTTTATGTCAGACTATTTAAATTTATTTTAAAGCCCATTATTGTTCTATTAATTGTATTTCTAATATATGTCTTTGAATTATCAGTAAATCCAAGGAAGTAGGATTTTGACCATTTTTATTAATGTTTCCTGCTTTCAGTTGAACACCTTTTAATTTATCTATTTCTAATATATGTCTTTGCAAAACTAATAAATCCACACTATTTATTTTTCCATCACCATTTACATCTCCATATATTATAATTTCATATTCCATCTTTATTATCCCGTTATCATCAACTATTCTAATCTTTGAACCTGTTCCTGCAAATTTTTCATCTGTTAGAAGTTCTCCTTTATTATTATATATTTCAATAGTATATTTAGTATTAATCATTTCTTTTATTTTTTCTACAGTAAGGTTTTTAATGTTCCAACCCGTTATTTCATTTTGTTGAACATTTAAACTTTTATCAAAAATTATTTCGTTATCTCCAATTTTTGGTACGACAGTAACTTCAATTTCCTTTGTAATATCAGAATCTTCTGGCTTTAATATTATTTTAGTATTTCCTTCGGAAATAGCACTTATCGTACCTGTATCATCTACTTTAGCAATATTTTCATCTTCTGATTTGTATATAATATTTTTATTAGTTGCATCTTTAGGAAAAATGATTGGTGTTATTATAAACTTATCTTCCATTTGCAATACTAACTTCTCTTTATTTATTTCTAAATCTGATACTGGTGTATATACTTGAATTTTTATTTCAGAAAAAGCACTGCTTTCTTTAGATTTTACTCTAATTCTTGCAACACCAGAACTAATTCCTAGTACATTTCCGTTTGTGTCAACTGTTGCTATATTTTCATCTAATGATATATATTCTATTTCATGATTTTTTGCTTCTTCTGGTATAATTTCTACATTAATTTTTCTACTTTCTCCCTTGTTTATCACAGGATTATCTATTGATAACTTTATTTGTTCTATTTTTCTTTCTGGAAGTTCTCTTAAGTACTCATGAAAAACATAACCTATCATTCCATTATTAAGCTGGACTTTATCCCATAAATCTCCTTTTTGTTTTCCTTTTGCAATTCTTGTCATTATCTCTGATTTATCAACTGTGGTTAAAACCTCATAAGATGTAGAAGGTCCTGTTCTTATATTTAATGTATTATTTACTTCTGCATAAACTTTTGTATTATCTTTGGTAAAATCGGTATCTAAAATATTTGGATTTTCTGTTTGAATATTTGGCATATTATTGTATATTGGTATAATAAAAGATATATTATTATCTAATATCCCACTATTTGCATAACCATTATAAATTAATTTAGATTCGCTGTAAGGTGCTAATACATTTGTCATATATTGATGCCAAAATAAACCGTTATTATTATTAGTTGTAACATGAAATTTTTGTAAATAAATAGTATCTTGTCCTAAATTAATATAACTAGAACCTATAAATATCCCACCACCAGTTATTGCTCTTTGCTTTGTATTCCACGGAATTAAATACTTATCTTTTGTTGCTTGACTTGCACCTTTACCATCTTTTGCATACTGCAGACCATTTTTTATTGCTCCCATAGGTTCCGATGAGCTTGTTGCACCAATATTATAAAAATTATATAATCCTTTATATCCTTCTACAGTTCCACTTATAGAAGAATGAGATAAAAACGGACCTACTTCTTGCTTAATTCTAGATGCCAAATGATATGAGCTTACTCCAGAGGTTTTTCCTGCAGATAAAATAAGATCAGAATATTTGCTTTTCATTGTAATTTTATTTCCTGTGCTATCTAAATATTCTACAATTCTATTATAAAACTCTGTTCCATATAATACCTTTTCAATTCCGCCTATACTATTTGTTTTTTCGTTATATGATAGCCCTTCAAACTGAAATATTCTAACTTCATTTAAAAAGTTTCTAGGATCCATTGCAAATTCTATTGCTCTTCTTGAAGAATCTACCCATCCTGCATCTACTTCTACATTATATTTTCCCGATTCTGTATTTTTCCATCTATCTGAGTATGATTTTGGAACTAGATTTTTACCAAATTGATTTTCATTATCAATTACATATTTCCAGTCTAATCCTGTATATAGTGCAATAAAATCCCAAGTAGGATGTTTTTTTTGCAATTCCTGTAAGTATGGTTTATATTCGTATGGAAAATTGTTAATTCCCTCTTTTTTCTCCACACAATAACTAATATTTGATAATAATATAATTATAAAAAAACATACCATACTTAAACATATTTTTAAATGTTTCATATTTAATGTGTCCCTTTCTCTGTAGCTTTAATTATAAGTCTTGTATTTGAATAATTAACACAAGTAATTAATGTAACTACTCTTTTTCCATTTGTATTTTGATTTAATGAATCTGTATTATTGGGCTTTACTTTATATATGTCATATATAGTATAAGTATATTTTCCATTTTTATTATCTAATAATTGAAATTCATCACCTATAGATAAATTTATTAAATCATAAAACATATTTTCCTTTTTGTAATTATGACCTGTAATACAAAAATTTCCTATTTCATTGGCGTCTGGTCCCCAGAATTTAGTAGGAGATAAATCCATAGCTTGCTTGCTATATTCATTTAATATATAAGTTTCTAAATTTATTTTAGGTATTACAAGCTTTGCAGCAACTTTATAACCTGAATAAGTATTTTGAATATTAACCTTTTCTTTTACTTCTTGATTATTAGCAACTCTTTCAACTTGCAACTGAGATTTTTCTCTTTCCTTTAATTTAATTTTACTTTCTTTATAAATACCTATAAGAACATAAAGAATAATTAATAAAAGAATTAATATTATTATAGACTTTATTAAAAATTTACTTTTAAGTTTTCTCCTTTCATTTCTCATAAGAATTTACTCCTATATTTAATTTGTTATGTAAGTATGATTTCTTAAACAAGAAATCATACACTTAGAATTAATCTTTTTTCTTATTTACATATAGATATGATGCTGCAATAATTGTTACTATTGCTGGTAATACAATATAATATACTGTGCTACCTGTTTTTGGCAAAGAAGATGGTTTTTGATTCTCTTGAGCGATTTGATTATTATCTTGATTATTATTATCTTGTGTTGGAGTTTGAGTCTCTTCATCTTTTACAGAAATGTTTAAAGTTTTACTTGCTATAGTATTATCTGATTCATCTCTATTAATAAGTTTTAATATTATTGAATATTCTCCTGCTCCACTAAACAATCCTCTAACATCTAGTTCTTTTACAACATCTTTTCCACCTATTGGATCTCCTTCATCTTTTCCCCATCCACTTTCTATAATGTCATGTTCTAGCATATCATTATCTATACCTAGTAATTTTACTGTTTCACCTTCTGGAGTTGTAGCTTCTGCCAATATTCTAGTGTGTTCATAACTTCTACCCATACTAGAAGATACAACTATTTTCATATCTTTTTCTTGATTTTTTATAATATCTCCTGTATATTTAAGGTCTATATCATAATCAGCATATGAAGGTTCTACTGTAATTGTTTTTGTGATTGGTGTATCAATTGCATCATAGCTTGGAGAAGCGGTTGGTCCAGCTAATCCATTTGCTGTAATTTTTAATTCCGTAGGATTTGATGTTATAATATTTTCCTTTGCTCTGAAAGTAACCGACATAGAACTTCTAGGATTTGATCCACCTGTTTCATCATGGAAAACTACTCTTATTCTAGATCCATTATCATTTTGTGTTCCACCTTCAAAAGAAACATATTCTAATAAATTACTATCATAGGCTACATCTACTGTATACGCACCTAATTCTTGGCCAAAATTTACAGTTACTTTTACTGTTTCACCTGGATGAACTATTTCTTTATCTACTGATGTAGTTACGTTATCTAATGTTTCAGCATATACGTTAATAGAAAATGATAGTAAAAATAAAACAAGAAAAATCGCTACAATACTTACCATTTTTTTCATAAAAAATTCCTCCTTTTTTATTATTTACAGTAAATATTATGGCAAATTTTCTTGTTTTTAGTTTAGAAATTTTTTTAACTTTAGGAAAATTTTGTTAAAAAAATTCAAGAACTAAGGGGTCTTTGACCGCCCTTTGTTATTGAACAGAAAAATTCAGCAAAAAAGGACAATTTCCTTTCGCTGAATTTAATTAATTAATTTTATATTTTAATAGTTTCTTTTTTATTTTTTTCGTCAATTTTTACATATTTTATATGCTCAATATTACTATTTTTGCTTCTTTCTACCATACAGTCATATATTCTATCTCTTAATTCTTTCTGTGCTTCTTTTTGTGTTAATTCATTGTTTATAAAAAAAGGTCCATCTATGTATGATACAATTTTTATTTTATTATTATTTTTACCATAACTTTGATATGTATTCGTTATACAAAATGACGGTTTATTTAATTTTACAGGATATTTAAAAGAAACTATTTTAAATGGTCTTATTTTTGTATAATATGGCCAAATATGTGCTTCTGGATAAATAGTTATGGATGATTTTTTATTTATTCTTTTTTCTATTATATCCAAAAAATTTTTCATTGCTTTTATATTTTCGGGAATTGGTATTGCTCCTAGTAATTCTACAATTGTTTTTAATCCCTTCATTGAAACATTTTCTGGATTTACTATTAAAAAGTTTCTTTTAGGATAGTTTGCAATACTTGGCAAAAAAGTATCTGCAAAACTTTGGGTATGATTGCCATATATAAAATAACCAGTATCTTTACATTTTCTAAAATTTTCTTTTCCTACATATTTTACTCTGAATTTTATCTTAGCATATAGTACTTTGATTGGCATACTTAAAATGTTTTGAAAAATTAGAGAGCAAAAATCCCATAAAGAATTTTTGCTGTATTTATAATTTTCATCTATAACTTTTGGTATTATTTTTGCTTTAGAAAATTCATCATTTATTTCATCATTATAATAAATAACTTTATTCTTTTCCATTAAAACCTCTTAATTTAAGTAATATTTTCTGAAATTTTTTCTTGGTCACATGAATATTCAAGTGGAACCTTATAAAAATCTTCATATATATCTTTCCATATTTGATAATTTTTTTCTTTCATAGCAATAGTATTTTCTCTTTCAGATATGTTTTTATCTGGATATATTGGTTTTTCTATATTTATTATATATTGTTGCACAGGAAATCCATCTTTTCCAATAATATCACTATCTTCCATTGTTATAAATATTGGTATAACTGGAACATTATTTCTAGCTGCTAGCTTAAATGCTCCATTTTTTAATGGTTTTGGTTTTTTATAATTCCACCATAGGCTTTGTTCTGGATATATTAATATAAAATCTCCTCTTTGCAATATTATATCTACTGCTTTCAAAAACTCTATCATTGTTCTTTTATTTGAACTAAGTGGAAGAGTATCAGCATTTCTAAATAAAAATCCATATAAGCCCGGGAAATTTGTGTAATTTCCTTCTCTAATTACTTTATATAATTTTTTCATACTTGCTTGTTTAGAATTTCTAAATACTTCTTCTATTGAGAAGAAATCAAATGGATTAAAATGGTTGCATGTTATAATTGCACCTGTTTTTATACTTTCTAAATTCTCAATTCCATTTACATCTTTTATTATAAGTTTATTATCTTTTAATATATCGTCAAGAAATTTTTCTCCTACTTTGTTTGCAACCTTGTTCTTTATTCTACTATATCTTTTCTCTTTTAAATAGTCTACATTGTCTGGAGTAAGTTCTATTGTTGGAGGATCATCTTCTGCATCAATATCAAATTTACCTTCTTTTTCAAGTAGTTCAATTTTCTCTAATATTTTTAATCTATCTACTGATTTTTCAGTTTCATGATCTCTTAGTGCCCTTAATCTTCTAAATCTTCTATCATCACCAACACAATCACATTCTTTTTGTGCTAAATTTATTAAATTCTTTCCTGTTTCCATATCTCTAAAACGTTCTTCTTCTGTATAGTTGTCTTTTATATTTCTTATTACGTCGTAAAATTCTGTTTTCTTTGCATATTCCCAAAAATATTCTTCATATAATATATTATCAAAATGCCAAGGTTTATAGCTCAAATTATAATGTACTAATTTAATATTATTCTTTTTAATGTTTAATTCTGGTATTGGCATTGTATCCCAACCACTATCTATAATTTTTACTTTACCCTTGCATAATCTATTTAAATAGTCTTGGTCTTGAGCTACCGAAAATTTTACAGTTTCAAGTAAGTATAAAAATTTTTCTTGGAAATCAAACTTACGAAGTTCATCTAAATTCATTACAAGAACTCCTGCATTAAAATAATTACTATAATCTGCAACGCCAACTACTTTTTCTACATATTCTTGAAATACCGGTACTGTTTGCACTGCCCCATCCGGTACTCCAGCTACTAAATTATCTTTTAATTCTATTTTATATAAATCTGCAATGTCTGATAAAATTACAATGTCACTATCTAAATACAATGCTTTATTATATTGTGGATATAAATCAGTTATAAATAATCTAAAATATGTTGTTTTTGAATAATAATCACGTGTATATAATTTATCTTGTACTTTTTTTAAATAATAATTTAAGTCTACTAACTCTATACTTACATTTTCTCTTTCATATTTACTAATCTTTTCTTGGTTATCTTCTGTTAAGTTAGTGTATAAAACTTTTATTAAGTAATAATTTTCTTTAGATGAATTATCTATGAGTGACTGAAGAGTTACCGCTAAAAATGGTATATATGCATCATCTACTGCAAAGAAAATTGGTATTTTATTTGTTTTTTTCTTCATACTATAGCTTTCCTTTCTATTTTGTTTTCGAATTTATTTTTTAATTCAAGATATTCGTCTAAATCTTTATCAAACATGTGACATTTTAAGACTTTATGAACTTGTTCTACATGCCACTGCTTATAATTTTCTATGCGTGGATATGGTAAAAGTAATAATCTTTTAGCAAAATGGCATATTACAGTATCTTTTCTTTTAAAACTTCCTTGCTCATTATATATTCGTGGAAGTAGTAGTTTTTTTGTTGTTGATCTATATATAGCATCTTGATCTGCAAATAGCATTTTTGTATTTTTTATTAAATCCCTAGCTTTTTCTAAAAGTTTTGTTTCTTTTATTTTTTTCATGTTTAATAATAACATTCCTGCATTTATGTAATCAGGACTTATAAACCAGTGACCATATTTTTCTTTTACAGCTGCATATTCATATTCTGATATATCTATATTATATAGTTTAGAAATATCATCAGCTGCCATCATATCTATATCAAGATATAAAAGTTTATCTGGTATTTCTGGTATCAAATCTGCAAGTAACCTTAATAATGTATAAGGTGTGCAATATGCATTTTCGTTTTTACATTTTCCAAATTCTTGCTCATATAAATCAGTAATATCAATTTTTATTACTTTATTATCAGTTTTTTTTGATTTTACAACTTCGTTTAAAAAATCTATTTGCTCATCTGTGATGCATGTATAATCAGGTTTTATTCTTGAAACATCCATTGTAAATATATAACAAGTTATTGTTTCATCTGTTTTATTTGTAATTGATATAAGTTCTGAAAGTGCGCCATCAAATACTTTATAATTTCCACATAAAAGTAAATTCATAATTTTTATTTCCTTTTAATATTTTTTTAAGCTATGGTATATTATAATATATAAATCGATTTTTTTCAACATTAATCTTAAAGTAATATTTACTTAAAATTTATTCTTCTAATAGATATGCTGATATTCTATAATTTCTAACTAATTCATTTTCCTCATCATATTCAACTGAAATACTTTCTATAATTATTTTTCTATATCTAGTGATATATATTTCATTGTTTTCTTCTATATATTCATCTATATTGTCACTATTATAAATATAATTTTTTAATTCATTTGATAAGTTAAGTTTAAATTTTATGCCTTCTTTGCTTTCAAATTCTATATTTTCAAAAGCATCGTTCAAATCTTCTTCTCTATACGAGTTTGCATCTATGAAATACAATCTGCTGTATCCTTTTATATTTATATAATCAGTATTTGAATGTCCATAAATATATTCTATTGTATCATATTTACTATTATCGCTAAATGATCTAATTGTCTCAATATCTTTTTTTGTTAATAAATCCTTAATTTTATCATTTCCTTTTAAGTAAATATATGCTCCGTAGATTTTATCTTTTTCTTTTGCTGTATAACTAGATTTTTGTTTATATATTTTTAAATTGTTATACTGACTTAATTCTGATACTTTAAACATATTTACATATGGTACAACAGTTGAAATTATAGTTATCACAATTATTGCAATTAACGTATTTCCTATTTTTTCTTTATTTTTTAGATACATTATCACATAGACAATTTCAAATATTATAAGCATTACACACAAATATCTTGGTTCTGTAACACCATTATTTGATATTCTAACTGCAATTGAATATATTTGCAAAAATATAAAAGGTATAAACATTATTGGTAATACTTTATTAATTTTATCTATTAAATTATCTTCTTTCAATGAAGAAGCCATAGTCCAAATAGGATATCCCAATATAAAAAGTCCAGCAAGTATTCTAAATATTTGATTTGATGGTATTGTTCTAAAAATAATTATTTTTGCTATATAAATATAAATTATTATAAATGCAACAATTACTAAACTATTTAAAACATATTTGATAAGAACTTTTGAAAATTTACCAATTTCATTATTTACGTTATAAAATGAATAGACAATTGATGGTATGTAATATATACCAAATAACAAAATTTCTACTCTCAATATTAATATATAACTACTGTTATCAAGTATTAAAGAAATAAATATAGATAGTATAATTGCAAAGCCTATTGCTAAAACTGAATAAACAATACCTGATTTTAAAATATTTATAAACACATTGGTAATATAATTTTCGAATTGTTTATTGCTTTTTTTATAATTAAAATATATTGATAAAATAGAAATAGATAAACAATAACAAATTATTAATCTTATTACAAAATCCGATTTAATCTCATTTAATGCATATACAAATATAGCTGATATTATACTTGCTACTATATAAGAAATAATTTTTTTATTTGAATTTTTTATATCTAATGTTTCTATTAGAAACGTTGTTACAGAAAAAATTATACCAAAACCTGTTATATTTGATATTATTAGTCCATTAAAGAAATTGTTATTTAAATTAATTGCATATATTATAGTAAGTGTAATTATAGTAATTATCGTTACAGGAAATTTCTCTATACTTTTTTTAAAAATATAATATATATTTTTTAAACTTTGTTTCATTCTTTCTATCATAAATTCCTCCATTTACATGTTTTTATAATTATATTTTACTTGTTCTTTTTTAATTTTGCAACAAAAAAACCTTCATATAGTCTATTGGGGCAAACGCATATTGTACCTTGTATATTTGTTGGAAGAAGTGGTAATTCCCCTTTAAAAATTTTTTCATCTATTGGAACAATTTCTATATTAGATAATTTTAAAATTTCTTCTACTACCTTTTCATTTTCTTCTTTTAAAATAGAACAAGTTGAGTAAATAAGTTCTCCATTTACTCTTAATATTCTAACAGCCTTTTTTATAAGCTCTCTCTGAGTTTTAATAGACCTTTGTAATAATTCTTCTGTAAAAATCTTATCTATATTATTATTTAAATTTAAAGTTCCACTTCCGTGAACATGGTGCATCTAATAATATTTTATCAAATGAAAAGAAGTTGTCTAATTTTCTTGCATCTTTAAGCATTACTGTAACACGTGACGTACCTTGTTTTTCTAAATTATATTTTAATCTATCCGCTCTTATTTTATTTTTTTCACATGCAGTAATCATTGCTTTATTATCAGATAAATTAGCCATTTGTGTAGTTTTTCCACCAGGAGCTGCTGCCATATCTAATATGTTCTCTCTCTCTTTTGGATTAACCACTATTGCAGGTATCATTGATGACAGACTTTGAAGATATATTTCGCCATTTTTATACATATCTAATTCTTTAATCTTGTCTTCTTTAATCTCTTCTACAATTAATGCCGTTTCATTCCATTTAGATTCTTTATATTTTATATTAAACTTATTTAGTTTATCTTTTATAGAAATTACATCAGTTTTAGATGTATTAATTCTAAAAGTAGTAGGCCTATCTGCACAAAGTCCCTCTATTATTCTATTTACATCTATTTTTTTATATTCATCTGATAGCATTTTGTATAAGAACTCTGGTATATTATTCAATTATTTTTCCTCCTCCGAACAACAATATCATCTATATAAAAAACTGCAGACTGTCCCGGAGTTATTGCTCTTTGTGGTTCATCAAAAACAACTTTTATCTTATTATCTTCAATAGGATAAATTGTGCTAGCAAATTCTTTTGCAGAATACCTCGTTTTTGTATTAACTTTTATAGGCTTAGCTATATCGTCAAATAGTATCAAATTTACATCTTCTACTATAAATTCTTTTTTATATAACTCATTTTCTTCTCCTACAATTACTTCATTTTTTTCTTTATTAAATCCTAAAACAAATAAAGGTACTGAATTTGATATACCAAGTCCTTTTCTCTGACCTATTGTATAATTATATAAACCTGTATGCTTACCTAGTATTTCTCCTTTTGTGTTTACAATATTTCCTTTTTTAGGTTTTATATTTGAATTAAGTTCCAAGAACTTTTTGTAATCTCCATCAGGAATAAAACAAATATCTTCACTATCAGGTTTATTTGCTACTTTTAGATTGTTTTTTTTCGCAATCTCTCTTATCTGTTCTTTATTTTCAAAATCAGCAAGTGGAAATAGGATATGTTCTACTAAATCTTTTGGAATATTCCATAAAACATAACTTTGATCTTTTCTTCCAGCGTTTGATTTTTTAAGTACCCATCTTCCATATTCTTTACTATACTCTGTTTTTGCATAGTGTCCTGTTGCAATATAATTGCATCCTAATTCTTTTGCTTTTTCGTACATATATCCAAATTTCATATATTTATTACATTCTATACATGGATTTGGAGTTCTGCAGTTTGCATAGCAATTTATAAAATCATCAATTACGTGATTTTTAAACTCTTCCTTGTAATTATATATAAAGTGTGGAACGCCTATTGAATTACATACATTTTTTGCATCTAAATATGTATTTGTATTACAACACGAACTTCCTGCAAATAGTTCTAATGTTGTTCCTATTACTTCATATCCTTGTTCTTTTAAAAGTAGAGTTGCGACACTGCTATCAACACCTCCACTCATGCCTATTAGTACTCTATTATTTTCCATTCCTTAACTCATCCTTTTTATTTTTTATAACATCTCTATATGTTTTTTCACAGGTCGCCGAAGGCAGCGACCCCTACAATGTTTGCAATATATTCTGTAGGGGACGCACCCCTGGGCGTCCCGTAATGATTCAGCACAGTCCTTAGAATTATCTTTCTTCTAGCATTTTTTCTATTGTATGCCATGCAAGAAGTGCACATTTTACTCTTGCTGGCATATTTGATACATTTTTAAATGCAATTGCATCTTCTATTTTTTCAAGTTCTTTTTCATCTGTTATTTCTCGTTTTATCATCCCTATAAATGTTTTTATAATTTCTTTTGCTTCATCTAATGTTTTACCTTTTAAGGTATCTATCATTATAGATGTAGAAGCTTGAGATATTGCACATCCATGTCCTACAAATGCCATATCTTTTATAACATTCCCATCTAATTTCATTTGAAGTTTTATTTCATCTCCACAATTTGGATTATGTCCCATTTCTGAATAATCTGCATCTTTTAATTCCTTTTTATTGTAAGAATTCATGCTATGCTCCATTATAAGTTCATTATATACTTCTGTTAAATCTTCCATATTTACCCCTTTATATATTTCTTAAACATATCATATGCTTTGTTTATTCCAATAATTAATCTATCGACATCCTCTTTTGTGTTATAAAAATAAAAGCTTGCTCTACAAGTTGAGTCTATTCCTAAATATCTCATAAGAGGTTGTGCACAGTGATTTCCGTGAGCGCACACATACTCCTTCTCCATCTAATATACTTGCAACATCATGTGGATGTACTCCTTTAATATTAAATGATATAACACTTGAATGATTATTTTTATTTGGTGTTAAATATAATTCAAGAAAATCTAATTTTGAAAGCTCATTTCTTGCGTACGAAATTAAATTTTTTTCAATTTCTTGTATTTTATCATATCCTATTTTTTCTATATAATCTATTGCTGCATCTAATCCTATAACACCTTCTATATTTTGTGTACCTGCTTCAAATTTATTTGGAAGCGGTGCAAAGGTAGTTTCTTGTTCATGAACATATTCTATCATATCTCCACCCATTATAAAAGGGCTCATTTTATTTAGAATCTCTCTTTTTCCATATAGAACACCTATTCCAAGTGGGGCAAGCATTTTATGTCCTGAAAAAACTAAAAAGTCAGCATTCAATTTTTGAACATCAATCCTCATATGTGGAATACTTTGAGCAACATCTGCAACAACTACTGCACCTTTTTTATGTGCATGCTTTATTATTTTTTCTATATTGTTTATAGTTCCTAATGTATTTGATATATGTGTAATTCCAACTATCTTAGTCCTATCAGTAATTTTAGATTCTATTTCTTCGTCTGATATTTCAAAATTATCATTTATATACATATAATTAAGCTTACTTCCAGTTACCTTTGCAACCTTTTGCCATGGCACTAAATTAGAATGATGCTCCATTATTGAAACAACTATTTCATCATCTTTTTTTAGATTTTCTAATCCATATGAATATGCAATTAAATTTAGGGCTTCTGTTGCATTTTTAGAAAATATAATTTCTTCTGGAAATCTAGCATTTATAAATTTAGCAATCTTTGCTCTCGCATTTTCGTACCTTTCAGATGCTTCAATGCTTAGTGAATATGCCCCTCTATGTACATTAGCATTATATTTTTTATAGAACTCATTTATTCTTTCTAAAACAGGAAGCGGTTTTTGTGTTGTTGCACCATTGTCCAAATATGCAATTTTTCTATTTTCCAATATAGGAAAATCCTTTCTAATATCGTCTATATTCATTTCTTCTCCTTCTTTCACATTGTAAATAAATTGTTTTTTGTCGAATTGGGTGCAAAAGGGGCCTGGCCCCTTTTTCACCCTTTTCTCCTTTTAATCCAATTTCTTGTCTATTTCATTAATTATTTGATTTTTTAAATCTTCGTTTTTGATGTTTTCTAATATTTTATTGAATTTTGCTCTGACCATTAGTTTCATTGCTTCTTTTGTATTAAATCCTCTGCTCATAATATAGAATAATTCTTTTTCGCTTGTTTTACCACTACTGCTTGAATGATTTCCTTCTACATCTTCTTCACTACATAAAAGCATTGGTAAAGCTAATGATTTTGCAGTGTCTGATAATAACATACAAGATTCATTTTCATTTCCTTTTGCTTTTTTTGCACCTTTCTTAAAATCTATTGTTCCTTTAAAATGCTTAACTGCTTTATCTTTTAATGCGCCTTGTGCTTCTATATTTATATTTGTTTTTATTCCTCTTAATTCTGATATATAGTTTAAATCAAATAATTGATTTTCTTTTCCTAAATAAATGCTATTTAATGAGTTTGAAGAATAATTTCCTTTTAAATTTGAATAATAATTTGATATGCTGTTTTTTCCTCCAAAATCAATAATTGTATAATTTACTTTTGCATTTTCACAGAGTTCATTATCTATTGATATAAAGCTATTAGAGTTAGAATTTAAAAGGTTAACTACTATCACATTTATATTAGAGTTTTTGCTTGCATATAGTTTTATTATTCCATTATGATAGTATTTTTTGTTTTCATCTGATAAATATTTTATTATAATAGTTCCTTTTGAATTTTCATTTGCATTAATTACAATACTATCAACTAGATTAGAATTATCACTGTCAAATTTAAAATCTATTTGTAATTCTTTATTTATCTTGCTATCAACTTTTACTTTTAAACTTTGATTTGAATTGCTTTTAACTTGATTTGTAAAAACATCTCCTAATCCATAGGTTAAATTATATTTATTATCAGATGAGTTTTCTACCTGTATTTTAGATGTTTCACTATTTATGTAGACACTGTCAAAACTTTCAATGTTATCTGGAATTTTAATATCTTCAAGCTTTATATTATTCATATTAAAATTTCGTGAAGTTCTAACAGGTGTTTCGTTTAATTTAATACTTTCCATTTTATTCCCTTTCCTTAATTGTAATTTTGAAAATAAGCGAGTAAAAGCTAGGCATTTTTAATGAACAAAGCGACGTAGTCGCCCTTTGTTCTCGCCGATTTGAGTTTGCGACTATAAGGAGCAAATCTCAAAGGCGATAGCGATTATAGCTTTTTTGTTGTATAGAAAAATCTTTGATTTTTCCTATACAACAAAAAAGCGGAAATGTACAAAAGTACTTTGAGCATTTTTTGTATTTAAAATAACGACGCAGGACGAAGTTTGTTTTCAAAATTTAGCCAATTGCACCTTCAAGTTCTAAGTTAATAAGATTATTCATTTCTACTGCATACTCTACTGGTAATTCTTTAGAAATTGGATATGCAAAACCTCTTACTATCATTGCCTTTGCATCTTCTTCTGACATACCTCTGCTCATTAAATAGAAAATTGCTTTATCACTTATTTTTCCAATTTTTGCTTCATGTGAAAATTCTGCCGTCTCTGTTCTTACATCATTTACTGGAATTGTATCTGATATAGAAATATCATCAAGCATTAATGATTCGCATGACACCATGCCTTTTGATTTTTTTGCTTGTTCATTAATTCTAGTTAAAGCTCTATAAGTACATTTTCCACCATCTTTTGAAATTGATTTGCTATTTACAACACTAGATGTATTTGGTGCGTTATGAACTACTTTAAATCCATTATCTAGGTTTTGTCCTTTTCCAGCAAATGAAATTCCTGTAAATTCAGTTTTTGCTCCTTCCCCATTTAGTATACTCATAGGGTATAGCATCGAAACTTTTGAACCGAATGACCCAGATACCCATTCCATACTAGCATTTTTTCCTACTAGTGCTTTTTTTGTATTTAAGTTAAGCATATTTTTAGACCAGTTTTCTATTGTTGAGTATCTTAAATGTGCATTATCTTTTACATATAATTCAACACAACCTGCATGAAGATTTACTTTATTATATTTAGGTGCACTACATCCTTCTATAAAATGAAGGCTTGCTCCTTCGTTTACTATAATTAATGTATGTTCAAATTGTCCTGCTTCCGGTGAGTTTAATCTAAAATAACTTTGAAGTGGTATATCTACTTTTACACCTTTTGGAACATATACAAAAGAACCACCAGACCAAACAGCACCATGCAATGCTACAAATTTATGATCATATATAGGAACACATTTCATAAAATGTTCTTTAACAATTCCAGGATATTTTTTAACTGCTGTTTCCATATCTGTATATATTACACCTTGCTTTATTAGTTCTTCTTTCATGCTGTGATAAACTACTTCTGAGTCATATTGAGCTCCGACTCCTGCGAGTGACTCCTTTTCTGCTTCTGGAATTCCGAAGTTTATCAAAAGTATTTTTTATATCTTCTGGAACGTCATCCCATGAACTATTTAATTTTGATTTTGGTTTAACATATGTTGCAATATCTTTCATATTAAGCTCTGAAATATCTGGTCCCCAAGTTGGAAGTTCTAATTTATTATACACTTCTAATGACTTTAATCTAAAATCTCTCATCCAATCCGGTTCATTTTTTTGCTTTGATATTTCTTTTATTATTTCTGCTGTTAATCCTTTTTCTATTTTAAATTCATATTCATCTTTATTTTTTATATCATAAATATTTCTATTTATGTCTTCAATTTTAGTTTTTGCCATTTCTAATTCCTTTCCTTCTAATGTATGTGGACACAGCTTACCCTTATGTATTCCTGTGCTAAAGGAACTATGTCCCCCCGTAACAGCTGATAATGTCAGCATTCAAAGTTTTCTACTATTTTTCAATTCTATATTTACTGTATCCATTTTCTTCTATTTCTTTAGCAAGCTTATAATCTCCAGTTTTAACTATTTTTCCATCAACTAAAACATGTACATAGTCAGGTTTTAAACTACTTAAAATTTTTGTATTGTGTGTTATTATCAAAACTGCATTTTTCTTATTTTTAAACATTTCTATTCCTTTAGATACTGTTTTAATTGCATCAACATCTAAACCAGAGTCTGTTTCATCTAATATTGCAAGTTTTGGATTTAATACTAAAAGTTGAAGAATTTCATTTTTCTTCTTTTCTCCTCCTGAAAATCCAACATTTAAACTTCTTTCCATGTAACTTGGATTCATATTTAACTCTTCCATATATTTTTTAAGTTCTTTTTTAAATTCAAATATTTTAACTGGTTTTCCTGTAACTTTATTTTTTGCATATTTCAAAAAATTAGTAACTGATACTCCAGGTATTTCTTCTGGTGACTGAAATGACATGAAAATTCCTTTTCTTGCAATTTCATCTGTTTTTGAATTTGTTATGTCTTCGCCATCAAATGTGATTGTTCCATTCATTTTTTTATAGCTAGGATTATTTAGTATTGCATTTGCTGTTGTTGATTTTCCTGAACCATTTGGTCCCATTATTACATGAATTTCTCCCTTATTAATTTTTAAATTCATTCCTTTTAAGATTTCTTTTTCTTCAGCATTTACATATAAATCTTTTACTTCTAATAAATTATTATTCATCATTCTATCCTTTCTTTGTTGTTTTATTCCGGGTCGCCGAAGGCGGCGACCCCTACAGTGAGGAAAATGGGGTCTGTCCCCTTTTTCCTCAAATTCTACTTTTTTGTTCCGAGTTCTTCGTACGCATGACCTACATTTCTCATTATTAATATCATACCCACATTCTAAGCTATATAATCCCAAAGTTTTATGAGTATATTTTGCGAGTTTATTTAGTGTTTCATCACTAATTATAGCTTTTATTTTTTCTGCATCTGTTTTTGCCTGTTCTTTATTTATTTCTAATATGCCATTTAAAAATAAATAGACTATGTCATATGCTTCTAAAATCTTTTTAGCATGTTTTTTACCACTGTCTGTTAACGATATAGAACCATAGGCTTCATAATTTATTAATCCTTCTTCTTTTAAATTTGTTATTGCATAATTAACTGTAGGTTTAGTTTTATTTAAAATATTAGCTATATCTGTAACCCTAGCCCTTTTTCCATCATTTTGCAGTATATATATAGTTTTTAAATATTCTTCCCCGAGTTTTTGTAAGCATAAAAAAACATCTCCTTTGTTAGAGTACTCTAACATTATACTACTTATTTTTCATTTGTCAATATAAATAGCAAAAAAAGTTAGATTTCTCTAACTTTTTTTGCTTTCATTGTATTTATTATTCATAATTTTATTATGCTTTTTAGCAATATTAATTGTAATGTTTATCATTTACGTATTTTAGTAACTCCATATATTAAACTAACTACTAAAATAATTGCTGCAAAATATGTCCATATGCTAATTCCTGTTTTAGGTATTTCTTCAATTGTATTATTAACAACATTATTTTCTTCTGGAGCTTCAAGTACATTTATTGTAAATTGCTCAGAGATAATTACTTCATCTTTTTCTAAATCTATTAAACTTAGTTGTGTAACATATGTGCCTGCTTCAGGATAAGTAATTTTTATTGGTGTTTCGTTTCTAAATGTTCCGCCTACTTGAAATCCATCCTCTGGGCCCCAATCCCCACTCTTTGATATATCATATTCCTGACCATTCTCATCATATGCTATTACTTTAACATCTTCTGATGGACCAGATAGTTGCTTTGATTCAACACGTACTTTAGAATAAACTGTTGCATCTTTTGCTTCTAATATAACAGTCGCACTTTTTGGTTCTTTCTCAACTACATCCCCAGAATAAATTATATCAAAATCGTAACCATTTGTACCAAAACTAGCTTCTGCAGCATAAATAGTTCCTGCAAACACAATTAATGTTAAAGTAAGAATTATTAAAATAAATCTTTTTTTCAACATATAATCTCCCTCCTATAAAATATATAACTATTATATTAGAAAGAAGATTTATTTATGATAGAGATTTATTGTTATCCCAATTTATCTCCGTTTTCCACTTTTCTTTCTGGTGTTATAAGTACAACTCCATCTTTACTATATGTGCCAAGAACTAATACTTCTGATATAAAATTTGCTATTTGTTTTGTTGGAAAATTAACAACCGCTAATATTTGTTTACCTATTAGTTCGTCTAGAGAATACACTTCAGTAATTTGTGCAGATGATTTTTTTATACCAATTTCTTTGCCAAAATCTATTTTTAATTGATATGCTGGTCTTTTTGCTTTATCAAATTTATTTGCTTCTATTATTGTACCTACCCTAATATCTAATTTCATAAAATCTTCAAATATTGCCATAAACCTTCCCTCCTATATATAAAATAAATTTGTCATGTATGCTATATATATTATACAATAAATAACCCCATTAATCCTATTCATTTCATCTTTTTGTGTAAGAATTGAAAATAAAGTGAGTAAAGAGGTTGCTACTAATAATATAATCATATCTTTATTATAAATAGCATTATATGTTATTGGCTTTATTAAAGATGATGTTCCAATTACTAATAACATATTAAAAATATTCGAACCTAAGATATTCCCAATTGCTATATCACTTTCCCCTTTTATTGATGCTGATACACTTGTGACTAATTCTGGAAGGCTTGTACCAATTGCAAGAATAGTTATACTTATAATCTTTTCACTTAATCCTAGAGTCTTTGCTATATTAACTGAGTTGTCTACAGTTAAATCTCCACCTATTTTTAATGCAACAAGACCTAAAACTATAAATACTGTATTTTTTAAAACATATCCCTTATTAGTGTTTTTTTGGTTTTCAACAGTTATATAATTTTCATTATCAAATTTTTCTCCTTTAAAAGACATAACAATTGTATATATAATAAAAAGTATAAACATAAAAATAAGTATTATCCCATCTGTTCTCGTTACATTTTGTTCTATATTACAAATAACTATAAAAATAATTGAAATAAATAAACATAATGGTATTTCTATTAGTCTTGTTTCTCTTTTGAATTTTATTGGTTTTATAATAGTTGATATTCCTAAAATTAACAACAAATTAGAAATACTACTTCCTATTACATTTCCAATAGACATATCTGGATATCCATTTATTGCAGATGTTATACTAATAAATAATTCTGGCATAGATGTACCTATTGACACAATTGTTAATCCTATTATTATTTCTGGTATGTGAATTTTTTTTGCTATATTACTTGAACCATCTACTAAGAAATCTGCTCCTTTTATTAAAAAAATAAATCCTAGTATTATTAGAATTAGTGATAAAATCATAAACTCTTCTCCTATTAATACTTTGATTATTTCCCTTTTAATTTTTCTTTATTCAATATATAAAACGAGACTTGCATGCAAAATTGCGAACAAGCCTCTAAAAAATATGCTCCAAATGCGACAAAGTGTCTGCTGAGGACTATTTTTAATCATCCAATAAGACTATCTCATTACTTTTTAAACTCTTTTTTACATCTATTACTCTTTGATTTGATGAACCTTTCCATTTTAGTGTTGGGTCGTTTAGTTCATCAACATACCTTCCATCTACTAATACATCAGTATATTTCATAATTTCTTTGTCTTTTAAATCTTTGTCAAATGTAAATCCTGACCATATCCATATATTTTTGTTTGGCATTTTTTCTTTAAAGGCTTTTGCAAGTTTTGTTGTTCCTTCGATATTATTTGGATGTAGTGGTTCTCCTCCTAATATTGATAATCCTTTTACATTTACATTTTCACATAACTTTAATACTTTTTCAATTGTTCCATCAGTAAACTCTTTTCCACCACTAAAATCATGGGTTTCTGGATTAAAACATTCTTTGCAGTTAAAAGCACAACCTTGCATAAAAATTGATACTCTAACTCCTGGTCCATTTGAAATATCCATTTTTCTAATTTTGTTGTATCTCATTTATAAAACCTCCATCATATAGCCACTATTCTTCATAATCTTTGTTGTCTAGATGTAATACTCTTTCTTTTATTTCTTGTGTTCTTCCTTTGTTCCAGAAATTGCTTCCTATATAGCCACATGTTCTTCTTGCTACATTTAAGGTATCGTGATCTCTGTTTCCACAATTTGGACAATACCATTCTAAATTGTCATCAATTAAAATTTCTCCGTCAAATCCACATTTTTGGCAATAGTCAGATTTCGTATTTAATTCTGCATACATAATATTATCATAAATAAATTTGATAACTTGTAAAACTGATTCTATATTGTTTTGTAGGTTAGGTGTTTCTATATATGATATAGCTCCACCTGGACTTAACCTTTGGAATTCACTTTCTAATTTAAGTTTTTCAAAAGCGTCTATTTCTTCAAATACAGGTACATGATAAGAGTTTGTTATATAATCTCTATCTGTAATACCCTCAACTACTCCAAATCTATCTTTTAAACATTTTGCAAATTTATATGTTGTTGATTCGATTGGTGTTCCATATACACTATAATCAATATTTTCTGCTTCTTTCCATTCTTTACATTTATCGTTTAGTTTTTGCATAACTTTTAGTCCGAATTCTTTACCTACTCCATTGTCTGTATGGCTATTTCCTGTCATATATTTTACACATTCGTAAAGTCCTGCATATCCAAGTGAAATAGTTGAATATCCACCATGTAATAAATCATGTATACTTTCACCTTTTTTAAGTCTTGCTAAAGCTCCATGTTGCCATAGTATTGGTGCTACATCGCTTGTTGCTTTACTTAATCTTTCGTGTCTTGCTTGAAGTGCTCTATGGCATAATTCTAATCTTTCTTCATATATATTCCAGAATATATCCATATCTTTTCCAGATGATAATGCAACATCTACTAAGTTTATAGTTACAACACCTTGATTAAATCTACCATAGTATTTAGGTTTGTTTGTCTTAGGATCAACATATGGTGTTAAGAATGAACGACATCCCATACAAGGATAACAATTTCCATTACCATTTTTATCTATTTTTAATTCTAACATTTTCTTTTCAGAAATATAATCTGGAACCATTCTTTTTGCTGTACATTTTGCAGCAAGCTCTGTTAAATACCAGTATTTACTACCTTCTCTTATATTATCTTCTTCAAGAACATATAGTAATTTTGGAAATGCTGGCGTGATGTATACACCTTTTTCGTTTTTCATTCCTTGTATTCTTTGTTTTAGCATTTCTTCAATTATCATTGCTAATTCTTCTTTGTATTCATCTGTTTCTCCTAAATAAAAACATACACTTAAGAAAGGAGATTGTCCATTTGTTGTAGTCATAGAATTAATTTGATATTGGAATGTTTGAACACCGTCTTTTATTTCCTTTTTTAAATCTTCTTTTGCAAACTTTTCGCATTGTTCTTTTGATAAATTTCTATCTTGATATTTTTTTAAATATATATTATAACTGTCTCTTACAAATGGAGCAAGATGTGTCATCGTAACAGTTGCACCACCATATTGGCTAGATGTTACAGCTGTTATTATTTGAGTTGCAATTGTCATTGCTGTTAAAAATTTATGTGGTTTTTCTATCATAACTCCATTTATATTAGTTCCATTTTGTAGCATGTCTTCTAAATCTATTAAATCACAATTATGAAGAGCGTTTTGTGCAAAGTAATCTGCATCATGGAAATGTATTATTCCCGCATCATGTGCTTTTACTATGTCATCTGCAAGCAAAAATCTTCTTGTTATATCTGTACTTGTAATTCCTGCCAAGTAATCTCTTTGCGTTGTTACAACTTTAGCATTTTTGTTAGAATTTTCATTGTTCCAATATTCACTTTCTCCTTCGATTAATTCTTTAATTGATTGATCTGTTGTATTAGCTTTTCTAACTAATTCTCTTGTGTAACGATATGTAATATATTTTTTTGCTAATTTAAATTTTTCAAGAGACATTAATTTTTCTTCAATAATATCTTGTATATCTTCTACTAGAATTCTTGCTTTATCAAGTTCTTCTATATATTTTATAATTTCATTAATTTGCTCCTTTGAAGCTTTTTCTTTTCTAGGAACCTCATTATTAGCTTTTTGTATTGCTACTCTTATTTTTTCTGGATTATATGCAACTATTGTTCCATCTCTTTTTATTATCTTCATATTAATATCTCCCCTTTCGTAATGTAATAGAATTATACCACAAAAAAATTAAAATGTTGTTGCATTTGCAACAACATTTTAATTGACTCTCTTAAAATTTAGTAATATCAAGGTTAAGCTGTTTTGTTACATTTTCATTACAAATTTGTTACATTTTTAGTTCTACTTTTTTTGTATATTTTTATATTTTTCAATTGCTTCATCTATAAAGATTTTACTTCTCCCACATATCGGATTATTCAAAGGGCAACAGTTATAACATCCTCTACAATTCATTTTAGATAAATATTCTTTTAATTCAATGTCTTCTTCATTCATTCTATTTTTCTCCAATCATTTCATTATAAATAATATTTATATCTGTTTCGTCTTTATATTTGTTTTCCATTGGGCACATTCCTGTATTATCTTTGTTTTTTATATATTCCACTTTATTTTTAAATTCGTATTTAATATTGTTTTTTTCTAGTACAGGAATTGCAAATTCACTTATTATGTCTGCATATATTTCTTTAACTCCTGCTACTGCTAAAATTGATGCTGCAACTTTTCCAATTACTTTATCTGCAACTATAGTATCTTTTAGTTGTGATTTATCTTGCATTAAAATTTCTTTTATATCTTTTATTCTATCCTGATAATACTCTTTTATTTCTCCATCTTTATACAATACTACTAAAGAAGCGTTTTTTTCTAATAATATATTTTTTATTTTTTCTAAATTATTCATGTAGTTTTATCCCTTTCTCTATTGCCTTAGCAATAAATGGAACACATAAAAGTTGAATAACAATTCCAGGTAATCCTGCTTTTATGCTTTCTATTACTGATATTCCATAAGTACTAAATCCAAATACATTTATTGCTACAAATAATACTCCTGAATAAATTACTCTTCCTAGTATAATTGTTGCAATCAATGAAATATATTTATTAAATTTTTTATTAAACAATCCAAGTAGTACTGCATAAATTACTAATTCTATAAGCATGTATGGTAATCTTGCAAGATTTGGCATTCCTGTTAATAAATAACTAAATATTATAGATGCACCTGCTACTATACTTCCACTAAATATTCCAAATGTTAATGCAGCAATTAAAACTGCTATATGCATTGGTAAAAATGTTGTACCAGCTGAACTTCCTGCTAAAACATGAAATATTCTTGGCAATGCTACACCTATTCCACTTAAAAGAACTGTACCAATTATATATTTTGCCTTTCTTGTTGATAATGCTTTCAACATTTTATTTTCTTTTTTCATTTCTTCTATTTTTTCCATCATAATATTTTCCTCCTATATTTCTATTAATTCATAATCTCTGCTTCCAATTCCTAAATCACTTGCTGCTTCGATCGTGTGTATTCCTTGTCTAGACTCTATTCTTTCTAATAAATGTTCTTTTCCTTCATCATTAGAATTTTTAACTAAATCTATACAAGCCTGATCTATTGCAACTGGATCTAAAGATGCTAATATTCCAATATCTTTTATGCATGGATCTTCTGCAACAGAGCAACAATCACAGTCTACACTCATATTGCACATCACATTTATATATACGATGTTTCCTTCGAATTTTTTAGTAACACTACTTGCTGCATCTGCCATAGCTTCTAAAAATTTTAATTGGTCTACTTGAAACATTTCTTCATAAGTTCCATTTTCTTTTCCAACACAATGGATATATCTTTTACCTTTACCTGACGCTACACCTATTGATAATTGTTTTAGTGCTCCTCCATAGCCTCCCATTGGATGTCCTTTAAAGTGTGATAAAACTAACATTGAATCATAATTGTCTATATTTTTTCCAACATAGTTTTTCTTAATTACCTTTCCATTAGGTATTTCTAGTACTTTGTCTTCACCTTCTGCATCCATAATATCTACATCAAAATATTTGCTCCATCCATGTTCTTTCATTAATTCCTTATGTTTTTCTGTTGTATCTCTTGCTCCTTCATACGCTGTATTACATTCTACTACTGTCCCATTTACATGCTCTACTATATTTTTTACCATTTCTGGTCTTATATAGTTTTGATTTCCTCTTTCTCCTGAATGTAATTTTACTGCTACTTTTCCTGTTAATGGTTTTTTAAGTACGTCATACATTTTAACAATGTTTTCTGGTGTAATTTCTTTGCAGAAATATACTTTTGATTTTTCCATTATAATCATCCCTTTCTTATAAATTTATTCTATAAAATTATACAATTTCATATTCCTTGTTATTTTCGATAATATTGCTATGTCCATAATTTGCTAAAAGTCCCTCATATATAAGATCCATATTATCTAATTCTAAAAAATCCATAGGCTTTATTATTTGTGGTAAAAGATTTTTATTTAAGCAAGTTTCCAAAATATATTTTACAAATTCTGCACAATAATATTTATTTTCTTTTTGATACTTTTTATTTATACTTACTAAAAATAATCCTATTACATTAAATTTGTATTTACTTTTTTCTTCATACATTTGTTTAATCAATGATTCAATTTTTACAAATTGTTTATCTGTTATTTTTAATGAATATATTGCAGATATAGTATTTTTAAATCTAGCATAAGTTCCTTTATTTATTTCTTCATGTATAAAACCACCTTTATATGGATTATATGGATTTAATCTTCCAAATGAATATAATTCCTTTAAATCCAAATCTAGTCCTATTGAAACATGTGTATATTTTTTCTTAGTATAATATTTTACTATATTTGATAATGCTGTTCCTGTATGTGTTAGTACAATATATATTTCTTTCATTACTTCATCTCCATTAATCAACTCTTAATGCAACTACTGGATCTTTCTTACTTGCCATTTTTGAAGGTATTAGTCCCGCAGTTATTGTAAGTAGCATACTTATAATAACAAGTATTGCTCCCGCAACTGGTGGTACCATTGTTCTTACATTTACTCCTGTAAGACTAAATATTGCTGCATTAATTGGAATTGTAAGCAGAACTGTTATTCCTATTCCGAGAAGTCCTGATATTAATCCTACTATAAATGTTTCTGCATTAAATACTCTAGAAATATCTTTCTTTGAAGCACCAATACTACGAAGTATTCCTATTTCTTTTGTCCTTTCTAGTACTGAAATATATGTTATAATACCTATCATTATTGATGATACAATTAGTGATATTGCTACAAAAGCTATTAAAACATAACTAATTATATTAATAATTCTATTTACTGACTTCATCATAATTCCTACTACATCAGTGTAGTTTATTACATTTTCTTCTTTTCCATCATCTTTTTGCTTTTGATTATAATTTTCAATTTCTTTTGTTATTTTGTCTTTAGATTCAAAGTCTTTCGGGTAAATACTTATTGAAGATGGGTTATTTAAATCTATAGCTCCCAATTTTTCTAGATTTTTCTCATAACTTGAATTCATATTTTCTGTATATGTCTCCATCATCTGTGATAATTCTTCTGCACTTAAAGTTGCCATTCCAATTTTTTGCTCTGTAGATAGTGAATTATAATCAAATTCTTTCTTATCATCTTCTGATGGAAATTCTATTCCTGAGAAAACATTTATTTCTGGTTTATCTTTTTGCTCTTTTACTATTTTTGATTCATTTGATTTTTTTATAACATACTCTTCTAATGCTTTTGTATATCCTATTCCTTCTGTCATAGATACTGCAACTGTATCTGGGTTTTGTTTTATTATTCCAACAACTTTAATGCTTTCTGCTTCATTTATTTTTTTCTTCATATATTTATTGTCGTCTTCTTTATCAATCCATAATCCATTTTGTTTAGTATAATAATCTGAATTTAATATTAGTTTAAATGATAATCCTAGTAATTCATCATAACTGTATGATGTTTGAACTGATTCTTCAACTGTTTTACCTTTTTGCATTGCTTTAAATTTCTTTTCTAATTCATTTTGGTCTTTTAATCCTAAAGAATAAAGCGTATAATCACTAAGTTCATTATTTTCATTTACTACTAATACAACTTCGTTATATTTTTTAGGCCAATTACCTGCAAGTAAATTATATTGTGAGTGTAATAATTCTTCATTATCTAATAACTCCATCCATACATCTGTATTTGACATCATAACTTGAGACATAGAAGAATTATTACTTGCTTCAATCATTTCACCCATACCTAAAGCATTCATAACAGTACTTGGATTTACTTTTACTATTCCGTCTTCTGTATTTTCTTTATATAAATTAATATTTAAATTGTAACTATAATCTATTGCATTAGAATAATCTTTTATTGGATTATTATCTTCTTCTAAATAGCTTTTCAATTTTTTTAAATTGTTGTTTGTTACTTTATTCGAAAGTGTAGAAACCATTTCATCCATAATATCAGATGAATAAATTCTATCTTCTTCATAGCTTGAAGCATCTTGGTCTGATTCTCCCATCATGCTTTCCATCATGCTAGACATATCTATAGTTTGTTCTTCTATTGTAATTGGATATGAAGATAAAGTATCTTCTTCTACTTTATTTATATAATTTTGTACACCTGTAGATATTGCAAGTATTAAAGCTATACCAATAATACCAATACTTCCTGCAAAAGATGTTAAAAAAGTTCTTCCTTTTTTGGTCATTAAATTATTTAAGCTTAAATTTAAGGCAGTAAAAAAACTCATTGATGGTTTTTTTATTTTCTTTTTATCTTGTTTCTTAACTTCAGTAGATTCATAAGGATCAGAATCATCTATAACTTTTCCATCTAACACTTTTATTATTCTTGATGAATATTTTTCTGCTAAATCTGGATTATGTGTTACCATTATTATTAATTTGTCTTTTGAAATACTTTTTAATATTTCCATTATTTGGACACTTGTTTTTGTATCTAATGCACCTGTTGGTTCATCTGCTAGTATTATTTCTGGGTCATTTACTAAGGCTCTTGCAATAGCTACTCTTTGCATTTGTCCACCAGACATTTGATTTGGTTTTTTATTTATTTGGTCTTTTAATCCAACACTTTCTAATGCTTTTATTGCTTTTTTTCTTCTTTCTTTTTTTGATACACCAGATAATGTTAATGCAAGTTCTACATTTGATAAAACTGTTTGATGTGGTATTAAATTATAGTTTTGAAAAACAAAACCTATTGAATGATTTCTATATGTATCCCAATCTCTGTCTTTAAATTCTTTAGTAGATTTGCCATTTACTGATAAATCACCATTTGTATATCTATCTAATCCACCTATTATATTTAATAGTGTTGTTTTTCCACATCCACTTGGTCCTAGTATTGAAACAAATTCTGACTTTCTAAATTCAATATTTATCCCCCTTAGTGCTTCTACTTTTGAATCTCCAGATAAATACTCTTTAGTAATGTTTTCTAACTTTAGCATTGTTTCCTCCTTTAATCATCAAATTGTTGTTATATATTTAACTATATAATTATATTACCCAAATTTGCCAATGTCAATCTTCAAAATTGACCAAAAATAGATATTATGTTATAATTGCCATAATATACGCTTTTAGTGTATTTAAAATTATATTAAGGAGTGAAAAAAATGGTTACGACAAGAATTCAACAAGCAACACCTGCAAAAGATATAATTATTTCTCTTGCAGACAAACTTCCTAAAAACCTTATGATTTTAAGGAGCCATGAGAAATTTGCAATTGATTTAATCTCACGGTTAAATGAAAAGCAACTATCTATACTTAGTGACGAAGTTAAGAAAAAAGATTCAGACAAGGTTTTTCTTGAATTTTTAACTAAACACTATGGTAGTAAAGAATGCGCCGCCGAATTAATGGATTACTCTAATTTTAATTGGGGTAATGTTTTCGATATAGAAATAAATGGCGATACGGTTCCTTATCTTCACAGTATTCATTCAGATCCTACTTATTATGTATCAATAATATTTATTCTGAATGAATAATCCTTAAAACTCTCTCTAATGTATTAAATTAGAGAGGGTTTTCCTTTTCTTGACATTAGTGATATAATGATTACAAAAAAAGGAGTATAGATATGGAAGAAAGAAAATTAGAATTAGTAACAGATTTTTATGAATTTACAATGTCAAACGGATTTTTCTCTAAAAATATGACAAATACTCGGAAGCTATTTTGATGTATTTTTTAGGGCAATACCAGATAATGGTGGTTATGTTATATTTGCAGGTTTAGAACAAATAATTGATTATGTAAAAAACTTAAAATTTACTTCTGAAGATATTGAATTTTTAAAGAGTAAAAATATATTTTCAGATGATTTTTTAGATTATTTAAAAAACTTTAAATTCACAGGAACAATTTGGTCCGTTCCAGAAGGAACTGTAGTTTTTCCAAATGAACCTCTAATTACTGTTAAAGCACCTCTTATTGAAGCACAACTTTTAGAAACTACAATACTTTGTTTAATTAATCATCAATCATTAATTGCAACTAAGGCTAGTAGAATAGTAAATTCAGCGCAAGGTCGTCCTGTAATGGAGTTTGGCGCAAGAAGAGCTCATAGTATAGATGCAGCTGTTTTTGGTGCAAGAGCTGCAATTATAGGTGGATGCATTGGTACTTCTTGTACTTTAACTTCTAAAGAATGGAATGTACCTGCAAGTCGGAACTATGGCACATAGTTTTATACAAGCATTTGATTCTGAATATGAAGCTTTTAAAGCTTATGCTGAAAATTACCCTAATGATTGTACATTATTAATAGATACATATGATACAATTAATTCTGGTATTAAAAATGCAATCAAAGTCTTTAACGAAGTTTTAGTCCCAAATGGATATAGACCTAAAGCAGTTAGATTAGATAGTGGAGATTTATCTTACTTATCTAAACAAATTAGAGCTATATTAGATGATGCTGGTTTTGAAGATTGTAAAATATGTGGCACAAATTCACTTGATGAATATGTAATTACTTCTTTATTAGACGAAGGCGCAAAAATAGACTTATTTGGTGTAGGTGAAAATTTAATCACTGCTAAAAGCAATCCTGTTTTTGGTGGTGTTTATAAATTAGTTGCAATTGAAAAGGATGAAAAAATTATTCCTAAAATAAAAGTGTCTAATAATGTAATTAAAATTACTAATCCAGGATTTAAAAAAGTATATAGATTTTATGATAAATCAACAAATAAAGCCTTGGCTGATGTAATTACTTTGCATGACGAAATAATTCCTGAAGATGAATACTCTATATTTGACCCTAACTCAACATGGAAAAAGAAAAAATTAACTAATTATACTGTAAGGCCACTTCAAGAATTAATTTTTGATAATGGAAAACTTGTATACAATTCGCCAGATTTAGATACAATTGCACAAAATGCAAAAAAAGAATTAGACACATTATGGAATGAGGTAAAACGTATAAAAAATCCACATAAATACTATGTAGATTTATCTCAAAGGCTATGGGATTTAAAAAATGAATTGTTAAATAATAAATTGTAGTTTGTAGAAATGTTTAATTGGTTCGTAGGAAAGGTTAATAATTATTTGTTTCTCAGCCTGCGCGATCCAGCTTTCGTTACATGAAACTGTTGTTGCTTTTAGCAACTTACAGTTTCAGTAACGGAATTCGCGTTGGAAACAAATAATTATAACCTTCCCTAAAGAACCTAAAAAACAAACTACAATTAAATTATTTATATAGATTTACATATATATTGTAATCTCTTAATATTTTTCTTACATAATTATTAGTTTCTTTAAAAGGAACATTTTCTATATCTGATGCGTCTTCTTTTATAATTCCATCAGCTATCCATTTGTCTACATTTCCAATTCCTGCGTTATATGCAATAATTGCTAGATAATAATTATTATTATATTTTTCTAATAAGTTACAAAAGTATTTTAATCCTACCTTTATATTCAATTCTGGACTAAATAAGTCTTCTTTAGTAACATATAAACCCATTTTATTTGCTGTTTCTATTGCAGTATTTTCCATTATTTGCATTAAACCTATTGCATTACTTGCAGATTTTGCTTTTTCATTAAAGTTGCTTTCTGCTTTTATTATTGCATACACCATATATGAATCTATCTTATATTCTTTTGAATATTTTTCTACATATTCACTATACTTCAATGGATACATCTTTTTCATTACTATATCATCTATTTTAATTATTTTAAATAATACAAAATAAATTAATAAAATTATAATTAGTATTATTAAAATTTTTGCCAGTCTCTTCAAATCTATCTCCTTTTTTATCTTTTGTATAATTGATAATATAATTTTAACTTTTTAAAACAAATCAAAATTGCTAGATTGTGCATTTTAATGAATGAATAAAACCGGAGGTGTGCGTTTGCACATTGAGGATTTTATGATTGAATTAAAATGTGCAGGATAGTGATTTTGATTTGTTTTATTTGGCTTCGTACCATGAACACCCCATAGTTACTTCTGCCTTTAATGGAACATCTAATTTAATTACATTTTCCATTTCTGTTTTTAATATATCTATTACAATTTCTTTTTCATCTATTGCTGTTTCTATTAATAATTCATCATGTACCTGAACAATTACTTTAGATTTAAGATTTTTTTCTTTTAATTTGTTATATACATTAATCATTGCAATTTTCATTATATCTGCTGCTGTTCCTTGTATTGGTGTATTCATTGCTACTCTTCCACCAAATTGCCTAACCATATAGTTGTTTGATTTAAGCTCTGGAACATATCTTCTTCTATGATAAAGTGTTTCTACATAGCCTTTTTGCTTTGCATCTTCAACAATGTTTGTCATAAATTCTTTTATTCCACTATATTTTTCAAGATATTGTTCTATATATTCCTTTGCTTTTTTTCTAGATATTCCGAGTTGCTGTGCTAATCCAAAATCACTAATTCCATATACTATTCCAAAATTAACCGCTTTTGCATTTGCTCTTTGCTCTTTTGTAACTTCTTCTATTGGTATATTTAAAACTTTGGAAGCAGCTTGTGCGTGAATATCTTCGTCATTATTAAATGCTTCTATCATGTGTTTATCCTGTGAAATATGCGCTAATACTCTAAGTTCTATTTGTGAATAATCAGCATCAACATATATATATCCTTCTTTTGGTTTAAATACTTTTCTTAGTTTTTTGCCTAGTTCCATTCTTGTAGGTATATTTTGCAAATTTGGATCTGTGCTACTAATTCTTCCTGTAGTTGTAACAGTTTGATGGAATTTAGAATGAATTCTACTTGTTTTTTCATCTATATATGGAATTAATCCTTCTACATAAGTAGAATTTAATTTTACAAGTTGTCTATATTCTAATATTTTTTCGATTACTGGATGTTCATCTTTAATTTTTTCTAAAACATCTACATCAGTTGAATAACCTGTCTTTGTTTTTTTAGTTACTGTTAATTTTAATTTTTCAAATAAAACTTCTCCTAATTGTTTTGTAGAATTTATATTAAACTCTTCTCCTGTTAAATCATATATTTCTCTAGTAAGCACTTCTATTTTTGATTTAAGTTCTTTTCCATATTCTATTAGCTCTTGTTTATCAATATAAATACCTTCATATTGCATACTAGCTAAAACTTCTACAAGTGGCATTTCTATTTCTTCAAATAGTTTTAAGCTACCTTCTACATTCATTTTATCTTTTAAAATCTTATATAATTCAAATATTAAATATGCATATATATAATTTTTATTAGATTTATTATTTTCTTCTCCAATTTTATCAAATAAATTTATTTGTGCTTCCTTTTCTTCTGTTATCCCATCTTTTTCTAAATATTTTTCCATATTAAAGTTTAAATACTCTTCTGATAAATATTCTATTGTGTATTTATTTATATTTGAATTTAATATATACCCAGCAATAGAAATATCAAACATTAAGTTTTTAGCATTTATATTATTTTTCCATAATAAAATATATTCTTCTTTTTGCTTATATCCACATTTTAGAATGTTTTTATCTTCGAATATTTCTTTAAAGCTATTTAAATCGTTTATACAATATGATGTATTATTTTTATCAGAATAAATAATAAAATTATCGTTATCTAAATAATAGTACATAGATTTATTAGATTTAATTTCTGTTTTTAAACTGTCTATATCTACATTATTTACATCAATTTTACATTTAATTTTATTTTCATCTTGAGAATTACTTTGCAGATTGTTTTCTGCATTATCATCCTGCAGATTAAATCTATCAATAAATCTGTTAAATTTTAATTTTTTAAATATATTTAATACTTCTTGATTATTCCATTCCTTATTTTCTAAATCATTCAAATCTTTATTAATTGGTGCATTTATATCTATTGTTCCAAGTGTTCTTGATAAATAAGCAAGCTCCTTATTTTCTTCTAATTTCTCTTTTAACTTCCCCTTTTGTTTATCTATATTTTTATATACTTCATCAATTGTTTTATATTCTTTTATTAAATTTATAGCTGTTTTTTCTCCTACTCCTGGAACACCTGGAATATTATCTGATGTATCTCCCATAAGTCCTTTAACTTCTATTAAATCTAAAGGCTCTAATCCATATTCTTCTTTTATTTTTTCTACAGTATAATCGATGTCTTCTGTTTTACCCATCTTTGTTCTAGGAATTCTTACTTTTATATTTGTATCAATTAATTGAAAACTATCTCTATCTCCTGTTAAAACAGTAACATCTAGATTTTCTTTTTGTCCCCATTTTGCAAGAGTTCCGAGAATATCATCTGCTTCATAACCTTCTTTTTCTATTATGCAAATATTCATTGCCTTTAAAATTTCTTTCAAAATTGGCATTTGCATTGCTAATTCGTTTGGCATTCCTTTTCTATTTGCTTTATATTTATCATACATTTCGTGTCTTTTTGTAGGTGCTTTTAAATCAAATGCTATTGCTAAATACTTAGGATTTATATCATCTAATATTTTAAATAATATACTTAAAAAACCATATACAGCATTTGTGTATGTTCCGGTCTTCTGTCATTAACATTTTATTTCCCATTATTCCATAAAATGCTCTGTTTATTATACTATTTCCATCTATTAAAACTAACTTGTCCAAAAGATTACCTCCTTTTTGTTGTATATTAAGCAATTAGTAAATCTAATATCGAAATCATTAATATAATTGCTGGTATATAACCAATATATAAATCTTTATATTTAAATTTTATTTCTAATTTTAATCTTTTAATAGATATGCTCATTAATAGTAAGAGTATTATTGGAAAAAGATATCTTTTTTGATATCCATAAATACCATTTGCTCCAACTGGTGTATATGATAAATACATTGATGTGCTTGTCATTGCAAAGACTATTAAAAATGAAAATATAAAAATCATTCTATTTTTAAGTGATAATTGTTTACTAGAATCTGTTATACTTAAAAATAATAGGTAAGTTAGTATAATTATAAAAATCTTATTATATGTAGTATTAAAAAACATCGGTGCATTTAAATAACTTAAGCCATTTAATTTAGTAAAAGTACTTATTGTATGTTTTACCGTTATTCCACAATATTCTAAAGGATTATTTAAAACATAATTGAACTGCTCTGCTGTATTAGTACCTTTAACTCTTGGATCTCCTGGTGCATTTATGCTGTTCTTAGTGGCTGATAAAGTAGCAATAAACATTATTATTATAAATATTAATACACCTAACATAAGTTTTTTATTCTCTTTTATTATTTTTTTCAATGGTAAAATAAATATTATTAAAGCTATAGCAATATAACCTACGCTTTTTATAGATGCTGCCAGTACAGTTAGCAATATTAATATTAAGATATCTTTTGCATTTATTTTAGGTTTTTCATATAATTTTAAACAATATCCTATAAACAAAACACATAAAGCTGTAGATATAGCATCTGGTGAATATACAGCACCTAAAAGAAGTAACATTGGCATAAAGCACATAGCATATGTTATATGTTTTTTATATGGCATTACTTTTATTGCTAATAGTATAAGCATTGTGTATCCTAAAAGATTAAATAGTCTTCCTGTAATATATATATCTGCTATACTTCCACCTAGTGTTTTAGCTATAAATATTCCAAATCCACTTATAAAATAAGAAGTTGTATAATAGTAAAAATTATTTGGTGTATCTTTTATGTCTCTATCTAAAAAATTACCGTTTAATTCTCCTGTTGGTTTTTTATTAAACCAACTAACAAAATCTTCAATACTTATTTGCCTTGGTATAGCAGCAACGCTCTCATCAATGGTAGCATTTTTTAAATTAAATTCTCCAAGCGCTATACTATAACTAGATAAAAAATGCCTTTTTTCGTCTAACTGATTATTAATAGTAACTGAAATTGAAAAAATACTGCCAAATACAAGTGATGTTATTATTATGTTTTTATATATATTATTTGATATAAATATTGCGAATATATCAAAAGCAAGAAATGAAATAAATGATACAATAGCATATAAATTAATTGTTTTCATTACATTTATATAAACAATTATTATAATAGAAAATATTGTTGTTAAAAATAATATAATATCTAAAAAATAGCATTTTATTTCACTATTAAAACTATCAATTATATCTTTAATAAATTTATTTCTGAATTTTATAAAAATAGCGAAAATACTTATATATACAATAATCCTATAAAATGAAAAATTATAATTATCTAATTTGTGTGTAAAGAATTCGTAATTACAATAAAATAATTCATATAATAAAATAATCGCAAAATATATTACGCTCGTAATTATAAACAAATCTGATTTGTTTAATCTTCTCCATTGATTTCCTATGTTAATATTTTTTAATTTATTATTCATGTTCTCCCCTACTATCACCTGTTTTTCTATTTTTTATCGTTGCATTTAATATAACTACAATAGCACTAATTGCTACAAATAAATAAAAACTAACCCCTCTAGTAAGTAACATTGCCCCATCGAGTAATACTCCTGGGAAAATTGATGAAAAGATTGCCATATATCCTCCCTCGCTTACACCTACTGCTCCTGGAGATGGTATACCTGAAACTGTTGCGTATAATACTGATTGCATAGTTAATATTTCAAAGAAATTATACTCTGATAAACCAAATGATTTATATACCAAATATGATATACTGTAAAATGCTACAAATTGAAAATAAGTTGTAATTAAGTTTTTAAATATTAACCATATATTATTTTTTATATATATAGCGCTACTTTGATATTTATTTAATTCATTCTCTAATTTTTCTTGTTTAGCTTCTATATTTTTTACTCTAAAAAATTTTAGAATTCTTATTATAAATTTTATTATCCCATTAGTCATTTTCTTTGTAAATATTGAAATTAATAATAAAGTAAGTGCACTTAAATTAAGAGTTACTCCTAGTATAAAAAAAGCTATTAATATTCCATTCATATATTTATAATTAAATATCAAACTTACAATTGCCATTGAAATTGTAACAATTTGAACACATGTTAAATTTATTAAAAGTGATAATGTTGAATTTGCAACTGTAATTTTATCTTTATACATGTAATATACTTGCATTGGTTGCCCACCAGTTGCTGCAGGTGTTATTGAACTAAAGAAAAATCCTATTAAAGAATATTTTATATTTTTTATAAATGTACTTTTTTCTTTTAATGCTTTTAATGATCTTCCTATATTTATAGCATCACAAATAATGTAAATACACATACATAATATTGCTATTAATATAAATCTTTTATTTACATTTGCTAATAATATGAATATTTTAGATACATCTTGATCTTTTAATATAATATAAAATGTTAATACCATCAAAATTAAAAATAGCATTATATTTCTTAATATTTTTTTACCTTTTATCATTTTATCATCCATTCTAATATATCATTTTTTGAAGAATTTTTTTATTAATTTTATAATCTTTTGTATAAATGTTTCTTTATATTTTACCATGTATATTTTATCATCAGAATTGTTACAATTGTCATAATTTACTGTGCTTTGCTGCTCATTTTTAAATATAATATTATATTTTTGATTTAGTTCTTTTTGATATTCTATTTCATTCTGATTCCAAATTTTAACTAATTTTTGCTTGTCTTCTTCTGTTGCAATATAATTATAATATATCAAAGAAATTAAATCTTTGGTTTCATTAGATATGTTTTGATCTTTAAGTCTTTTGTCTTTATCTATTATAACATTTTTTGTAGAATTTTTTGCAAGTTTATTAAGATGTTCTAAAAATTGTGTTGATACTTTTTTTGTAAAACTTGGATTAAACAGATTTAAAACTTGCACTGTTTCTTTTGCAACATCATTAATCTCTAATTCTATCATTTTCATCTTCTCCCATTTTTTTCGATGTATTTTTTTGTTTTAAATTTTTAATTGTTTCTTTTATTTTTTGTTGAAGTTTCTGTATATTTGTAATTTTCCTACCATTTGTTCCTTTTTCCATAGCTATATCTCTTGCATCTTCCTCTTCAAAAATATAGTCCTGATTTTCCAATTCGTTAAGTTGTTTGTCTGACACATCATTTATTTGCAACATGTCAGCATCTGTTGGGACCTTTTCTATAAAATCATATAATTTTTCTGGCAGATCTTCTTCTATTATATCAAATATTCCTATTGCGCAATTTTTACTGATTTTACCAATTCCTGGTAATTTTTCTATCATGCTACGATTACATAATTTTGGAATAAAATATTTTATTTGACTGTTTCCATCTTTAAGTTTATCTATCTCTATTGTTAAAGCATGCCCTCTATCTCTAATCATCATTAAAATTTTCCCGTCCATTGAAATAATATCAGTAATTCCACAGTCTAGTTCTAATGGAAATTCATCAAATATTTTTTTTGCAGTCTTTGTTTCTTCACCATATAAAGTAATTGGCTCATTTATTGAATTTTCTTTCTTTGCCAATATTGGCATCGACTGCATAATTTCTTCATTGTTAAGAATATGTGAATGCATCACGTGTAATAACTCATTTATAGTATTTGATTTATTAATCATTTTCTGTAATGTTTTTGTATCATTACGTGCATAGGCAACACATTCTTCTTTTACTGTTTCTACAAATTTTTCATTCATACTGCTAAATTTATTATTATATATATCTTTAATTCTTCCATATTCATAATTTGAATTTAAAAGTGCTTCTCTTTGCTCAATAAAATGTTTTTTTATTGCATCTTTTATTCCTTTCCCAAAATTAAATTCATCTACTGTATCTGAAAGCATAAGTTCTAATTCTTTTAAACCTTTATTTAATCTATCTGTATATTCTATTCTACTTTCTTCATTGTAGTCATCAAGATAAGTAGGTGCTAATTTTAAAATTAGTTCCTTGATTTTTATATCATCTCTTAAAAATTTTTTTAAAGCATCAAATTTGTTCATTATAATTACTTAACCTTCTCTTCTTATTTTAATATTTATCATATAATTTGTTTAATTTACCCATACTGATACTGATTTTTCTTTAACTCTAAAATTACCAAATCCTTCTTCATCTATTATAACTTCGTCTTCTATATTAGACATTGCATCTATAAATTTTTTGCCAGCAAATTTTTTACCAACATACATCCTTTTTTCTGCATATCCTTTATTTGAAATAATAACTGCAAGTCCTGATTTTATATGTTCTTCGTCTCCTTCTTTTGTCCATCCTATGCAATTTGGATTATCTATGTAATCATTTTGTTTACCATATGCTCTCTCTTTTCTTATATTTAACATTATTTTTAATTCTTCTATTGGTTCAATATTATCTTTTTTTATGCCATATAAATCTCCATAAAATACACACGGATATCCTTCATTTCTAAGAAGAATTAAACTATATGCTGATAGTTTAAACCATCTATCTATAAAGCTTTCTAGAGCTTGTCCTGGTTGTGTATCATGATTATCAACAAAGGTTACTGCTCTATTTGGATTATCTTTTACTAATGTATTGTTAAATATTGTGGTTAGATCATAGTTTTCATCCTTTGACGCTTGACAAAAATTATAATGTAATGGTACATCAAAAAGTGAAATTTCTCCTTCTGTTTCTTGTATATATTTATGTAATTTACTAACATCACCAGACCAATATTCTCCTACTGTAAACAATTCTTTATTAGTTAGTTCTCTTAAAAATTTTATCCAATCTTTATAAAATGTGCTAGAAATGTGTTTTACAGCATCTAGTCTAAATCCATCTACTTTTGTAAGCTCTAAATACCATTTTCCCCATTTTTTACATTCTTCTACAACTTTTTCATTTGTAAAATCTAAATCTGCGCCCATTAGGTAATCATAGTTTCCAAATTCCTCATCAACAGAGTTTTCCCAGTTTTTATCTTTAAATTTAAATACTGCATTTTCGCCATTTGCCATATTATAATCTATTCCATCAAAATGTGTCCAATTCCATTCAAAATCTGAATATTTCTTTTTTCTACCTGGAAAAGTAAACTTAGTTGCAACTTTAACTATTTCTTGATTTGCAATTTCTTGCTCGTGATTATTCCAATCAACTTTTGTTGCTGGTATTGTTTGAATAATATCTGCTCCCATTTTATGGTTTAGTACAATATCTGCATATACTTCCATTCCTGCTTGCTTTAAAACTTGAATACAATTTATATATTCATCTTTTGACCCGTATTTTGTTTTTATTGTACCTTTTTGGTCAAATTCTCCTAAATCATAAACATCATATACACCATATCCAACTTCATCTTTTCCACCAATCCCTTTATATGCTGGTGGTAGCCATATAGCAGTAATACCCATTTTTGCTAATTTATCTGCTTGGCATGCAACTATATTCCATAAATTTTGATTGCAATCCATATACCATTCAAAATATTGAATCATTACTCCATTTATCATCTGTTTTCTCCTACACTTTTTTTAATCTATTAAAATTATATTAATTATTTTTTAATTTCTCTGTTTTATATACATTATATCCTTCATATTTATAGCTTGCATCTATTCCTTTCATATACACTTCTCTATCATTTATTTTTTTAGTTAATGCATTTTTCAATAAAAATTTAATTTCTGTATTTTTTATCGGACTTCTTTCCATTGCAAGCAAATATTCTTCTTTATCAATTTTACTCCAATCAACTACTTTACCAATTTCTTTTTTTAAAATCATATCTAACCAAATTCTTGCACTTCGCCCATTTCCTTCTCTAAATGGATGTGCTATATTCATTTCAATATATTTTTCTATAATTTCATCAAAATTTGATTGTGGCATTTTGTCAATATTCTTTAAAGCATCTTCTAAGTACATAGCAGATGCAAATCTAAAATTATTTTTTGCAATATTTTCTGTTCTTACTTTTCCCGCAAATTCATATATATCCTCAAATAAGTATCTGTGAATTTGAGATAAGCCTTTAAAAGTTCCAATTTCAAACTCTTCTAATTTTCCAGTTTCAAACAAATCTATCGCTTTTAATTTTGTTATTCTCTCTTCCTCTTTAGCAAGTTCTATCTCATTACTTAATCCTAATTTATTTTCTAATAACATATATTTCCCTCCTTACCACATTATTTAACGTCTCTTTTATCTTGTTCTAATTCTTTTTCTTTTAATTTTATCTTTTCTTTTATAGCATCTAATTTTTTAAATGTCAAACTTATATATTTAGGATTATATGCACTAGCATCATAATACTGAAACAATAATAATTCTTTCATAATATTTATATTGTGTATATTAATGTCTTGTATTTCTATCGTCTTTGCATGATTTTTTATTAAAAAACAAATATTTCTTACTTCATCTTCACTATATCCTAGCCTTTCTAAAATACCTTTTGCTATTTGTGCTCCTTTTTCAGCATGGCCTTTAAAATGTCTTATATCTCCATCATCTTGATAAGAATGTGGTTTACCTATATCATGCAATAATAAAGCTAACCTTATTTTAAAATCTGATTTTGAATTTTTTAATGCAACTAATGTATGTTCCCATACGTCATATGAATGCCATGGATTTTTTTGTTCAAAACCATCTTCATCCTCTAATTCAGGAATCATTTGAAAAATTTGCTTTTTATTCTCTCTTAAACTCCCTACCATTTCTTGACTATTTAGACTAAGAATTTCTTCTAATTTTTCTCTATCCATTTAAGTCTCCCTTTTTACCAATTTATTTTTATTATACCTGCAAATATCTTTTCTCCTCTGAGTAAGCAATTCATCGACACATAGTATATAGTATTTGGTTTGCCCATTTTCAATAAACATTTCTCCTTTACTTTTTATCTTTTTCAATTTGCTTTTGATACCTGTCCTCCTCTCAACTCCTCGTATCTAACCATTCAAATTCGCGTACCCTGTCGTTCTTCATTAAAACAGTTATAATATCAAG
>CANQWF010000004.1 GCA_947627485.1 uncultured Clostridia bacterium | reverse complement strand
AAAATTGGGGACAGGTCGTTTTTCCCTGGCTTTTGGGGACAGGTCAAAAAACCCAGAATTTTTTGACCTGTCCCCAAAAGCCAGGGAAAAACGACCTGTCCCCAATTTTAGGTTCTTGTTTTAATTGTTTATATTAAAACTATCTCGCTACCATTTCTAATTGTTGATTCTTTTACAGTTAAGTTTATGTCATATGGTTTGGCTGTTAATTTATCGTATAAAACTGGTGCATTTGGTTTATAATAACCATCACTAAATTCATATATTGCTTTGGCCATTAAGTAAATAACACTATATATTCTTTTGTTTAATGGAATCCATAAATCGTATTCTTGTTCTATCATTGGAACATATAATTTAATTAATACTTTATTCATCTTCTTCACCTTTTTCTTTCATTCCTAAAAGTTTTATAAGAGTTGGCTTTCCTTCTTTTATTACATATCCAAAGTTGCTTCCGCAATTATTTATTATATCTCTACCAGTTTCACTTAAGTTTATTAGATATTGATTATTTACACCATCTCCTACCCATATTCCATCTTCTTTTGTAATATAATTTTTGTACCACTCATCATATTCATGATTTTTTAATCTAGTTGTATTATCTACTATTATAAAATTACAGTTCTCATTTTCTTCTGCTTTTTTTAATGTAGAATAAAATGTTTCAGAAAAGTTGTCATTCATATTATCAAAATCATTAACAAATTTATCAATACCAACAATTACACATAATCTTTCTTTATTTTTTTTACTATCAAGACTTGATATAAAATCTATATACTCACTTTTTAAATCTGTTTTTTTATTTGATATTAATCTCTCAGCATCAAATAAATTTATATCTACATCATTTCTTAAATTTTTAATTTCTTCTAATATATATAAAACAAATTGTGTTGCATGCTCTATATTTTTGGATGTAATAATATTTAATAGTTGTTTTTTAAAGTCATAAGTAGAAATATGTAAAGTCTTTTTTACTATTCCTACTGGTACTGCACTCATATCTTTAAATGAACTACTTACTAAGTCAGTTGTTACTCTGTCTGGTAGAACAGGTATTGACATTGCTCTTGTTTTATTAATTTTATTTAATTGTTCATTTATACTGTTTATATGCGTGTTCCATTCTGTCGCTTCACATATCTTTGCAGTCTGGAATTCATATATTATCCCTTCATCTAATGTAATAAAACCTCTTCCAAAAATATGTGGTAGTCTCTTTTTACCTATTCTATCAAAAATATTAATATAATCATCATCATTATTTAATTGCAAAGCAATTTTTTGTTTAAAATTTTGAGATAAACGATATCTAATATTACTATATGCACTTGTACTTATAATAAATGTTATACCACATTTTATACCTTCTCTTGTTAATGTTCTAAATTCTTCTTCGTAATTATCTTCATAGTTTTCTGAAAAAACTTCATAGTTATTTATTATTACTACAATCATTGGCATATCTTTACCACTTGTGTCTATGTATAAATTATAGTCCCCGTTATATTCAGATAATATTGCTTTCCTGTCTTTTATTATTTTTTGTAAAAGTTCGAATAATCTAGATATTTTTTCATCGTCATCCATAAATACAACATCGCCAACATGTGGGCTATTACTAAAAATCTTTAGAGCTTCACTACCGAAGTCTAATAAGTATAATTGCACTTCTTCTACTGTATGTGTTGTTATAATATCATATATAATTGTGCTTAGTAATGTTTCCTTACCACTATCTGCATTACCATAAATAATTGTATTACCTTCACTCGATAAATCTAAATTTACAATTCCCTGACGTTGATTAAATGGGTCATCATATTCTCCTATAACAGGATTTATTTTATTTTTTTGTACTTGAATATTGTATTTCTTATGTAAGTCTCTAACAAAAATTGTTTCTGGTATATTGTCAAGCCATAAACTTTTTGTTTGTATATTTTCTTGCTGTGCCAATTCGTATATATATCTAACAATATTTGTTAATTGATCACCTTGACTGCTTGCAACTTCTTGTTTAGAATTATCTACCTTTTTTATAGCCATACCTATATTACTAATAAATTCTACAGAATTATCTACTTTCTTTTTTGTAAAATTAGATGGAAAATATGGAGCTCCTGCCCATGCAGACTGTCCTAAAACAAAATACTCGTCATTTCCAACCTGTAGATAAAATTGACCTGCTTGTTTTAAATTTGCAGCATCTGGTTTTTTTATAACGTCATTACTGTCTGACCTATCTTGTACCTTTAAACATATTGCAAATTTACTGTTACTTCTAATTTGCTCATTAACAATTCCTGCTGGCTTTTGTGTTGCTAAAATTAAATGTACACCTAAACTACGCCCTATTCTCGCAACACTAATTAATTCATCCATAAACTCTTCTTGTTGTTGTTTTAGTTCAGCAAATTCATCACATATAATTAACAAATGTGGAATAGGCACACTAACTACACCTTCATGATATAATTTTTGATATTTGTAAATATCTATTGTACTTTCGTCTGTAACATTTCTAGCCTCATTAAAAATAATTTGTCTTCTTCTAAGTTCACTTTGAATAGATGCTAAAGACCTTTGAAGCTGTGCTGTATCTATATTTGTAATCGTTCCTACTAAATGTGGTAATACCGCTTCTCTTTTCTTAAATGCTCCTGCTAGGCCCCCACCTTTATAATCTATTAGTAAAAAACTAACATCATCTGGATGATAATTTATTGCTAGTGATAAAATATATGTAATAATAAATTCACTTTTACCTGAACCTGTACTACCTGCAATCAAACCATGTGGCCCATGGAATTTTTCGTGTATATCTAATACTATAGGCATTCCTGAGTTGTCAATTCCTAATGGTGCTTGCAGAGATAGAGTTGAATCATTTTTTCTCCATCTTTCTAATATGTTTAATTGGTCTATACTACCCACATCATACATTTCCAAAAAAGTATATGTATTTGGCAGAAGCATTTTATCTGCTGATGTGTTTCTAATTGGAATATTTGCAATTGTTCTTATTATTTTATCAAAGAAAAATGTTTGTGTTGTATCAAAAGTAAATTTTCTTTGATTAGTAGAAGACAATTCACTTTCAAATACAATACCTGATCCGTTTTCTATACTAATAAATGTTTTACATTCATCTGGTAACTGCATTAAATTGTCACTAATACATAATATACTAAAACCTAAATTTGTTTTTGATTTTAATATTTCTGTAACGATTTTTAAATTTTTTGCTTTTTTATAATCATCTGTAATAATTAGGTAATATGGCATAAATGATTTATAATCTACTTCTTTTTCGTATTGTACTCTATTTTGAAATTCTTCTTCTAAATATTTTGATATTTCTTGCATGTCATTATAATCATCTGCAAAGAAACGAATTTGTTCTGCATCATCCCAAATATGAGGCAACATCTTTAAATAATCCCATTTTTTTTGCTTATCTTCTTTAACTAAAAATACTATTTTTAAGTCTTTATAGCTTTGAAATGTAATTAATTGTATAATTATATTTTGCAAAAAATTATGACATTGTTCATCATTATGAGTAATTATAGCAGAAATATTTTTTTCTATTAACGGAACTACTATCGGTGCATCTTTTAAAATTTTAGATTTATTTGCAATAGTATTTAAAATTTCAACTAGATTGTCATCTTCCATTACAAACTTTTCTTCTGGGTATTGAATATCGATTTTTAGTGGAACGTCTCCTATTCCTAATCGAATTTCCAAAAAATCATGATCTTCTATTTTCCTTTCCCATAAACGAGAATTTTTATTTAGAATAATATCCACACATTTCTCTGCAGGTACATAATTCTCAATTAATATGTTGCGTTGTTTATTCATAATTTTATCTATTAATTTACTTTTGGAATTTATATAATCTTTATATCGTTTTTGACGTTTTTCCTCATATCTTACTTTTTGCTTTCTTTCATATTTAACACTTAACATTGGAAAAAGTGTCATACTAATTAACATTATAACAGACATAATAAGCGAAAATATAGTTTCTTTGGTATTTCCATTTCCACTTATTAATCCATCTAATGACCTAGTAACAGAAATCATCATCATTGCACCCATAGATAACATAGATCCAAGGACAAGTATTAATGGCATCTCTTCTTTACTTTGTATTGCAGGTGGTGCATCTATATTAACTTTTTCACATTCTATTAAATTAGTTATTCTAGGTGCTCTTGCAAAATAGTCATCTTCGCTATATATATTTATATCATTAATTTCTGGTAAGTCTAATTTTGGAGTATCTATTTGTGTTTTAATAGTAACTAATTTAATTGGATCAAACTGGACTTTTTCTAATGGATTATTCATAAAAATTGTATTACCCATTATAACAATTTTCAGTCCTAATATAAAAATTACATCCCCATTAGATAATATTCTTGCGCCTGTAATAAGTTCATCATTAACAAAAGTTCCAAATTTAGTATTAAAACTTTCTATCATCCATCTATTATTGCTAAAAAATATTCGTGCATGTTTATTTTCTATTAGAATATTATGATATACAATATGATTTTGTATACCACTTCCTATTGAAATTTCTTTAATGTTTTTCATATCAAGGTGTACGAAATCATTTTCATAAAATGGAGAACAATACAAGATGTATAGCTCTTGATAATTTTCTAAGTATATAAAATGCATACTATATTGTTTTAGAATGATTTTATTTACTATACAATCGTTAGATTGTTCTATTTCTATATTATCTCTATTTAACTTTATGCATTTAGAATTAATTATTTTTACATAATCATTACTTACAACTTGCCAGCTATTATCTTTTCCCTCTATGTTAAATAGCTTTTTATCATTTTCGCCATCTTTATTGCTAATCCAGTAATTTCCAACTGCAACTTGTGGCAACACAACTTTATGCATAGAATTTTTTCCAATTAATCTTACTAGCAAACCTATCATTCTCCTTTATCTGGTGTAATTATTAAATTTATTGTTTATTTATCTCATCACTTTATTTTATAATTTCAAGTCCACTACAAATACTTTTAAACCAATTAACATGAGCATAAATGGCAAAGAGAGCATCATTTCTTTCAGAAGCACTAGCAGTATAAGAAACATATTTATTCATCAAGTTACCAAGACTCGAACTAAAATTAAATTGTCCTTCTTTCGCACAAATATTATCAATAGTATTAAAAAGTAATTTTTTATCATTTAAACTAAAATAAGTCTTATCTCCAATCCAATTATAACCTAAGTCAGTTAACTCGTTCAATATATCTTGCATTGGTTCAATGAGTTCGGCATAACCACTTTGAAAACATGCAGCATCTCCCGCTATACTTTTAGCAAAAAGTTCCGTCATAGCTTCATTTATACCTATAAATTGATTACTAGGATCATAAACAGTTCCCAAAGAATGGCACACTTCATGGATAATAACATCTGGTTCAGCATTACTAGGAATATAAGTGCGACCTGACCATGGGCAATGAAAAGCATACGCATGCTTAATAGCATCTTCAACATTGCCACCATAGTCACCATTTGCTTCCAATAGTTTTCTTAACTGTTTTTTATTTTTAAAAACTATAATATTATCAAATGATTTATTTAGTTCCTCAAGCGATATATAAGGTTCAAGATATGTTGCTTGTTTAAATTTATTTTTTGCAATATTAATATTATTTAAAGTTTTCTTATTTATTTTTCCTGTTTCTACTTTTGTTCCAGTAGCCTTTTTAGTTGTTTTCGCCTTATTTCTTTTATTTGATTTATTTGCAGTTGTAGTTTTTCCTTTTGTTTTTTTTGTTGTGTTTGCATTGTCTACTTTATTTTTTAATTCTTTTGTTACTTCTGCATTTGATTTCTCTACTGCTTTTGCTTTATTTTTCTTTGCTACTTTTCCTGCAACTTTCTTTGTCCCTTTCTTTGTTACCTTTTCTGTTGCTTTTTTTGCTGCTCCTTTTGCAACCTTCTTTCCTGCTTTCTTTGTTACCTTTTCTGTTACTTTTTTTGCTGATTTTTTTGCTAATTTTGATGCTTTTTCTGCTATTTCTTTTGCTGCTTCTCCCATACCTATGCTCATAATCAAATCACCAACAACACTTCCAGCAAGATTAGCTAACTTACATCCTGTACCTTCCCATTTCCAAAAATCGTATGCTCCTTCTTCTGCCTTACGATACATTTCATCCATATAATTTTTTGGAAATTCTACATTTGAATACCTAATATCACCAGTTAAATCTATATTTACAAATTTATCTAAAGTCTTAGACACAGGGTTAGAAATAGTAATAGGTTCTTTATTGTACACTAAAGGATTTCCAATCGAAGTCAAATCTTTATATGTTTTTTTAGTGCAGACTTCAATAGTAGCAGCACCAGCAGAAATCAACATAGGTAACATATCAATCATATCTTCTGGGGAACGTCTCATACCATCTATAAAACTTCCTAAACCATTAGTCGTCGAACATTTTATTTTATAAATTTTAACTTTACCATTTTTATCTTTTACTGGTACATAACACTCATTTTCTTTTCCAGCATTTTTCTTAATATCATCCATAGTGCTATTATAATCAAATATATTAACTTTTCTGTCATTAGGATTAGAACCATTATAATTAAGCCAATTAGGATCCCATTTCTTTTCTGTTGTTCCTTTTGGTGCTTTCGCTGGTACTTTTTTCTTTTTATCTTTTTTTGCTGTTCCTTTTTTCTTTCCGTTTCCTTTTTTCTTTTTGTCTTTATCTGATTTTTCTTTCTTCTTTTTATCTTTTTTTGCTGTTTCAGTTGTTTTTAATTTTTTTTCTGTTACACTTTTATTATCTCTTTCAGCTTTTTCAATTCTTTCAATTGTCTCGTTTATATCTTTGTTAATTTTATTTACATTTTTTATTATAGTTTGTAGGTTACTTGGAATTGTTGTTTTTAGTTTTGTATAATAATAAAAATCTGTGGGTATATTCATTAAATTCAAGTCTTGATTTGCTGAATTTAGATTTGTTTTACTACTATTGATATTTGGTTTTACTTCATTTTTTACAGCTCTCTCGTTAAATTTTAATGGCATTATTTTCTCCTTATCTTATAATATTTATTAAAAATCTTTTATAAAATTATCTTTCTTCGTCTATATGCTTTTCTTCTTCTGCATCTAATGCTCTTTTTATATGTGATAATCTTAAACTCATAGCACTTTCACTTGGATTATTTATATAATTCAAATCTAATATTGCTTCTGAAACTAACATTTCAGCTTGTTGTTTATTATAACTTTCTACTGAATTTAGCAGGTCTTCCAACTTTGTTATTTCTTCTAAAATATCAAAATCTATATTTACTGATTTTTGCTCTAATTTATCTATTGCCATATTAAAAATATTATTAGATGATTTTTTAATTTCACCATAACTACTATCATATAATAACTGTTGTTTCTTTGTATCTAAATCATAACTTATCAACCTATTTGCTACTTGATTTAAAACATCTATTATAGAATTTTTATCTTTATTTATAAACTTTGAATCACTTTGTTCTAAACTTTTTACTCCAGAATATAAAAATTTTTCAAATTCTATTACTAACTCTTGCTCTTCTTTAGGAACAGATTTTTCAAATTTGTTTGTTAATTCGGATATTACTTCCTTGTATTCTAAATTTTCCATATTAATCTCCTTCGCAAAATTTTATAATATCAATCTTTTCACTACAATTCATTTATTATTTAATATAATACTATCTCTCATAATCATAATCCAAATTATATTCTTTCATAGTCTTTTTCATACTTCTCATTCGTTTTATTACGAAATCATATGCTTCTTCCTCTCTCTCAAAGAAAACCTCATATCCTATTATTCCTCTTTCCAAAGTTTGAGCAACACAAACACCCTCATCACACTTTCCAATGTCAAAACGATTCTCTCCAAAACCTTTGTCATTCAAATCGAAACCGTACCGAAAATCCACAACTTTCCAAATTTTCTTTTTTTATAATTTCTAACATTTGCTCTTTTGTAATTAAAATTCTATTAGACTCTTTTTTATTTTTAAACTTATCTGAATCCATATAAATTCTCCTTTCCAAATTACATTAAATATTATAACAAATATGTCTAATTTATTATATATCTTTAATCACATGTAGTATATCTCTTAGCACATATTTAGGCAATGGAGATTTAAACTCCGTTGCACCCCCAGGACTATTGATAGTTTCTGCAGTAATTGACTTTTCAAAGAACATATGTAATTTGTTATATTTATTAGCAAGTTCTTTAGCTATAATCTCCTTGGTTGGTCCTTCTGCTCCATCCCATTTAACAATATCTTTAAGTAGATCATTCTTAGAAATCTCTTTGCCAAACAACTCCGACAATTCCTTATCAGTTATAGAACTCCTTTCAACTAAACTATTTAAAACTTTTACTTTATCAGTCGCATTCAGCTTAGAATATGCACTGTTCACAGCTTCTGTAGTACAATTGCTTACATCACTTTTAATAGCAATACCACCTGCTTCAGAAAGGCCTCTCATTTCAAAGGGATCGGAAGGATCTCCGGAAAAAGCAACCTGTATCTCTACCACTTCTATCTACAACATTAATACCATCACCCAAAGAATTGACACGAACTCTAGAACCCTCAACAGCTCCATTATTAGGAGCTAATAATTGCCAATCGCAATGTCCATTTTTATTAAGAGGTTTAATATAACCATCTTTATCTATATTTACATATATATTGCCTGCTTTATTTTTCCATTTCTCTAACCACTTTATTTTGTTATCAACTATTTTTTTATCTGCATTACTTAAATTCTTTTTCGACTCTTTTAATTCTTTTATTATATTATCACATTTTACTTTTTTTCCTATTTTATCAGCAAGTATATCTTTTACAAGATTTAATTTGTATCTTGTTTGTTCTGCTATACTCTTTTTTAAATTATTTGTTGTTTTTATTTTGTTCTTCTTATTTTTCATTTCGTTTAATTTTTCAGTTGTATTTGCATTATCTACGTTATCTTTAAATTTATTTACTATATCTTGATTTTTTTTCTCTACATCTTTTGCTTTCTTATTTTTTTTCGTTGTATTATCTGTCTTTTTCTTTCCCTTTGTATTATCTGTCTTTTTCTTTCCCTTTGTATTTTCTGTCTTTTTCTTTCCCTTTGTATTGTCTGTCTTTTTCTTTCCCTTTGTATTGTCTGTCTTTTTCTTTTCCTTTGTACTGTCTGTCTTTTTCTTTCCCTTTGTACTGTCTGTCTTTTTCTTTCCCTTTGTACTGTCCGTCGTCTTTTTCTTTCCTTTTGTACTGTCTGTCTTTTTCTTTCCCTTTGTATTATCTGTTTTTTTCTTTCCTGTTGTTTTCGCCTTATTATTTTTATTTGATTTATTTGCAGTTTTATTTTTTTCATTTGTTTTTTTAGTTGTATTTGCATTATCTACATTATCTTTAAATTTATCCACTATATCTTGATTTTTTTTCTCTACACCATTTGCCTTATTTTTACTTTCTGCTATACCTTGGTTACTACTCGGATGGCTATCCTTTGTCGGAGATTTTTTTGTTAGTTTTGGTGGCATTTCATCAACTTTATCACCAATCTCATCCTTTAATTTTTCCCACCAATGATTATATGTGTTACTCTTGCCTTTGCGAAGAGCATCTTGCATTTTTTCTAAATACTTTTTTACTTTTTTTATGGTATCTTCTTTTAAAATTGACACTCCTTTTTTTAATGAAGATAAAATCTTCGATCCATAACTTCCCACAAAAAATCCACCAGTAATATAAAGCAAATCGTAACCCGCACCACCTGGCGCAAAAAGTGGATTTGCATTCTTATCAATCTCATTCCAATCAATTATAGAAGCCGTAACTTTCCTAAATATACTATAATCGGCTATACTATTTGCAGTATCGGTAGTCGTATTTTGAAATTTATAACCACCATCAATTATATAGTCTCCAGCTTTCTCAGCTCCATTATCTTTTAGAAATCTACCAAATGCATCAACAAGCACACTTCCAAAGTCGCCGAATCGTATACGTCAATAAAGAAGGACCGTCAGTAAAAACATCTCCGAGTAATTCAAAAGGTAAAGACAAAATTTCCGTTGCTGTGGCATCAGCAGTTTTAAGCCTATCATCCCATTTTTTTGCAACCTTTCGAGCTTCGTCAGAATCCATAGGAGTAGGTGAAGGTCCAGGAGCAGGTGGAGCAACAGATGTAGATTTACTGGTTTTAGGAGGTTTTGTAGGACTAGAAGTAGGTAGAGCAGCAAACGTTGAATAACTGATACTTTCAATAGTAGATGATACCGTAAATGTAGATAAATTATCTGTTACTTCTTTATTCTTTTTTTCTACATTTTCAAATGCACTAATTTGTTCTTCTATTTTCTTTTCAATACTATTTACATTATTTATTATTTCATTTAATTTGTTTGGAATATTATTTTTTAATTGAATATAATAATAAAAATCTTCTGGCACATCCATTAATAAATCCTGACTTGCTGAATTTAAATAATTTTTACTATTAGTAATATTTGTTTTAAATTGAGTTCTAATAGCCTCTTCGTTAAATTTTAATGCCATTATTTTCTCCTTACTTTATAGTACCTATTGAAGTTTTTTTGATAAATCTTCTTTCTTTTCAGTTTTTTTCGTTACCTTAGCATTTATAGTATCAATACGTTGTCTAGCTTCTGGTAATATTTCATGTTTTAAACTTTTAATCATTGTACTTATATCATCTATAACATTTTGACAATCTGTATACATTCTATTTGCAGCATTACCTGTATAATTTACTTTAAGTTTATCAAGTGCATCTTTCATATTTTTTCTAGCAGTAGATAAATTAGATATCAAACTTTCTATTTTCTGTTCCATATTTGCATATGATGTTTTATCTGATTGTAAATTTTTTAAATCTTCGTTTATATTATTTATCTTATCATTTATTTCTGTTTGATTTGGCATAATTTTCTCCATTTCTAAAAATATCTTATTAGATAACTGCATACTACAACTATCTAATAAAATATTTTTATATAATGAGAGTGTCCCAAAATAGGAACTCTCATTATATAAAGTTTTAAGATACAGTATTTGCACTTTCTGCACCTTCTATATCACTTCTTGCTGCTTCGGCTAAATTTGTGAAGCTTGATTTTATGTTGTCAAAAGAAGTTTCTATTTTAGTTTTTAATGTTGAAAGACTATTTCTAAAAGTATCTGCAGCTTCACTAGTCCAAGATATATTATTAAATGTATTTTGAATATCTGTCATTTTACCTTTCGCAGTTTCAAAATAATTTAAAACTTTTGTTCTTGTTTGCTCAACATTTGCAGATACAAATCTCATACCTACATCTTGAGGTTGAGCTATATCTGCTACAGCTTTATATCCTTCTGCTGATGCATTACCAACTCTTCCTTCACCATCTGCTTGAGAATAATTATTTGCAATAGTTGTTAGAGTAGTTGGTATATCATCTACTACTAATTGCAATAAGTTATTTACATCAGGTACTAATTTATTAAATTCACTAACTAATGCATTATATCTTTTTCCATACCAATCATTATGCATATTAGTAATCTCTGCATATGCATTTGAAACTTGAGTATTAAGTTCTTTTGCTAAATTCCTTATATTTACTGCTTGACTTGCCATATTTCTATAATCTACTGCTTGAATATTTGCCATATTTTCACCTCCTATAAATATATTAAAATCGAGTTCATTAGACATATTCTTATCTATTTTTCTCAAATAAATAATATATTTTTAATAAAAGCTGTGTCAATAAATTTTATGTAAGTATATAATTACATTTTTTTTATTAATAAGACCTAAAACTGAGGACAAGTCAAAAAATTTAAGTTTTTTTGACCTGTCCCCAAAGTTTAGGTTCTTTATTTGAGTTTTTGTCTTACATATTCGTAAAGTATAACTCCTGTTGCTACTGCTGCATTTAGGCTTTCTGTTTTTCCCGGCATTGGTATTTTTATTTTCTTATCTGACATTTCAAGTACTTCTTCGGAAACTCCATTTGCTTCGTTTCCAATTATTATTGCTGTTTTTTTATATTCTACATCGTAAATGCTTTCTTCTGTTTGAAGTGATGTTGCTGTTATTTTAAATTTATGTTTTTTTATTTCTTTTAAAGTGCCTATCAAATCATCGCTTTCTATGATATTTACTCTAAATATCGCTCCCATTGTAGATCGTACTACTTTTGGATTAAATACATCTCCACTTTTTTTTGACATTATTACTTGTGAAAGTCCGTACACTATCTATTGTTCTAAGTATTGTTCCTAAATTACCGTGGGTCTTGTATATCATCCAAAACTACTATTATGTCTTCATCATATTTTATATCTCTGTCTGATGTTTTCTTTTCTACAACTGCAAGTATCCCTTGTGGATTCTGTACATCTGTTATATTATTAAAAACTTTTTCATCAACATATATACAATTATATTTTGCTATTTCGTATAAAACTTTTTGGTCTATTTCACCAGCTTTTACACAGTTATCACATACCACTATTGTTTCTATGTCTGCATTTTCAGATATGGCTTCTCTTATAAGTTTGATTCCTTCTATTAGATATTTCCCGTTTAAATCTCGATATTTTTTTTCTTTTAATTTTCTTATTCTTTTAATTGTTTCATTGTCTTTGCTTGTAATTACCATGATACATCCTTTCTTAAATAAATTGTTGTTTGTTTTTTAGGTTCTTTAGGGAAGGTTATAATTATTTGTTTCCAACGCGAATTCCGTTACTGAAACTGTAAGTTGCTAAAAGCAACAACAGTTTCATGTAACGAAAGCTGGATCGCGTAACTGAGAAACAAATAATTATTAACCTTTCCTACGAACCAATTAAACATTTCTACAACCTACAATTTATTTATACAGTTAAAAAATCTATAATTTCTTTTAAAACATTTTTATTGTCTTCTAAACTATACGTAATGTATGGCTCTTTTGCTGGTGAGAATTTTATTTTGTTTCCATATTTTTTTACAATGTCATCTATGTCTATTGTAAAATTTTCTGGATTGAAGTTAAATATAACTCTGTTTTGTTTTTGTGTTATTTTTGTTACTCCTATGTTTTTACACATTACTTTTATTTTTGCTATTTCTAAAAGATTTATAACTTCATCTGGCATTTTACCAAATCTATCTATAATATCCTCTTCTATGTTTTTTATATCTTTCTCATTTGCACATAATGCTATATTTTGATATACCTCTATTTTTTGACTATTACTTTCGATATAGTTATCTGGTATGTAACTAGATACATTAATATCAATAGTAATGTCTATATCTTCTTCTATTTCTATACCTTTCATTTCTTTTACAACTTCATCTAGTATTTTGCAATACATATCATAACCAACTTGATCCATGTGCCCATGTTGCATTTCTCCTATTAGGCTTCCTGCTCCTCTTATCTCTAAGTCTCTCATTGCTATTTTAAATCCTGAACCAAATTCTGTAAATTCTTTTATAGCTTTTAATCTCTTTTCTGCTACTTCATTTATTAGTTTGTCTCTTTTGTAGGTAATATATGCATAAGCTTGTTTATCTGATCTTCCTACTCTACCTCTTATTTGATAAAGTTGTGCAAGTCCCAGTCTATCTGCATCTTCTACTATTATTGTGTTTGCATTTGGAATATCAATCCCTGATTCTAGTATTGTTGTACATACTAAAACATCTATTTCTTTGTTTATAAAGTCTATCATTATATCTTCTAGTTCCCTACCAGACATTTTTCCATGTGCATATCCAACTTTTGCTTCTGGTATAAGCTTTGATATTTCATTGGCTTTTCTCTCAATTGTTTCTGTTTTATTATATAAATAAAACACTTGACCTTTTCTTTCTAATTCTTTGGTTATTGCTTCTTTTATCACTTCACTATCATATTCTAAGACATAAGTTTGAACTGGTCTTCTATTTTGAGGTGGTTCGTAAAGACATGACATGTCTCTAATTCCAACTATGGACATATGAAGTGTTCTTGGAATTGGAGTTGCAGTCATACTTAAAACATCTATATTTGTTTTTAATTTTTTTATTTTTTCTTTATCTTTTACACCAAACCTGTGCTCTTCGTCTACAATTAATAGTCCTAAATTTTTAAATTCTACATCATTGCTAAGTAACCTATGTGTTCCTATTATAATGTCAATTTCTCCTAGTTTTAATTTTTTTACAATTTCTTGTTGCTGTTTTTTAGTCCTAAATCTATTTAGTAATTCTATTCTTATTGGATACTCTTTCATCCTACTTTTAAATGCTTCGTATTGTTGATTTGCAAGTATTGTTGTTGGTACTAGATAACAAACTTGTCTTTGATCCATGCATGCTTTAAATGCCGCACGTATTGCAACTTCTGTTTTTCCATATCCTACATCTCCGCAAAGTAGTCTATCCATTGGCTTTTGTTTTTCCATATCTTTTTTTACATCTTCAATTGCTCTTAACTGGTCATCTGTTTCTTGAAATTCAAAACTTCCTTCGAATTCTCTTTGCCATTCATTATCTTTTGAAAATGCAAATCCTTTTACTTTTTCTCTTTTTGCATATAATTCTATTAAATCACGTGCTACTTCTTTTAAGTTAGATTTTACTTTTTGCTTTGTATTTGCCCATTCTTTGCTTCCGGAGTCTATTTAATTTAGGTCCTTTATCTCCCCCTACTCCAATATATTTTCTAATATTATCTAAATTAGTTGTAGGAATATATAATACATCATCATCTCTATATCTTATTTTTATATAATCTTTTGTTATCCCATCTGCTTTTATAGTATTTACTCCAATAAACTGTCCTATTCCATTTGTTTTGTGAACAATATAGTCTCCTACTTTTAAATCTGAAAAAATTACTGTTTCACCTTGTTTAAATTCTAAACTTGATTTTCTTCTTTTTTTAGGCGCATTATTAAAGATTTCTTTAGCTGATATAACTAATAAATTAAAATCAAAACATTCAAATCCTGAACTTAGTTCCCCCTTTTGTATTATAATATCATCTGTATTTCCTTTTATTTTTTCATCAAGAATTTGTTTTAATTTTGTTTTATTATTTTCATCTCCAACAAGTATTATTACTGTTTTTCTGTCTTTTTTTGCTTTTTGTATTTCCTGAATACATAAATCCATTGAACTACGAAAAAAGTTGACCTCCCTATAGCTAAAGCTATATCCGTTTCTTTTTGCATGCATACTTTGTTTATCTACAAATCCAATATCTTGTTTTTCTAAATAAATTGTTTGTACTTTTTTTATTTGCTCCATAAATTGAATATAATCTCTTAAATTTGCAAGTGCCTCTGGTACTTCTCTTTTCTTTTCAATTAATGTTTTTATAATATTGCTATTATCTTTTATTATATTCTCAGACCTTGCTTTTATTTTACCAATTTCATCTAAAAATATTATATATTCGTCTTTTAAATAATCTAATATTGTTTGTCTTTTTTGATAAAATGAGTTAAAATATTTGTCTATTTTACTTAAGTAATCTCCTTGTTTAATAGATTCTATATCTTCTAATGTTTTTTCATCTTCAACTGATTTATCTTTAATTCTTTCAATTATTTTATCTAAACTATCTTCTAATACAAATTCTGATGCAGGATATATTTTAGAACTTTTTATTTTATCTGTTGATCTTTGTGATGCTATATCAAACTTTCGAATTGAATCTATTTCGTCTCCCCAAAGTTCAATTCTAATTCCTACCTTAGAAGATATGCCTATATCAATTATTCCACCCCTTACACTAAATTCAGATGCTTGTTCTACCAAATCACATCTTTCATATCCTAACTCACTTAGTTTAAGTTTAATTTCTTCTAAATCAATTGTCATACCTTCTTTTAGTGTAATAATGTTATTATATAGTACCTCCTTTGCAACTATTTCTTGAGATACTGCTTCTATTGTTGTTACTATAATTTTAGCTTTTTTATCATATATTTTATTTAGACAATTAATCCTATCATAAGATATATCTTTACTTTCTGCTAGATAGTCATAAGCCAAAATTTCTCTTTTGGGAAAATACTCAATATTATCTGAAAAGTATTCTAAATCCTTTAAAATTTTTCTGGCCTGCAATTCATTATATGTAATAATACAAATAGGTTTTTCGGTATAAAACATAGTTGAATATGCAAAATGAATTTTCCCACTATCAGTAAGCCCTGATAACATTATAGGGCTAGTTCCTTCTTTTATATTATTGATATAATTATTAAATTTTTTAAAATTAGGTAATACTTTTACAATTTCGTCCATAAAAACCTTCCTGATATATATGATATCCCGTTTTAATATTTATATTTTAAAACGGGATTAATTATATCATATTTTTATACGAAGGTCAAAAATGAATATAATTCACTTTTTTGTCCACAATATATCGTATATTATATTGTTTAATTTAATATGATTTTTTGGTAATATACAAAAAAGGTGATTATATGGGAAATGATATGAATGTTGAATTAGGTAAAATATTTCAAATGACTAGAAAATCTAAAGGATATACTCAAGAATATGCTGCTGAAAAACTTGGTCTTGGTCCTAGATATATATCCGATTTAGAACGTGGTAAAACAATGGGTAGTATTCCAACCTTCATTAAATTATGTAATTTATATGAAGTAACTCCAACTTATATTTTACAGAATTATTTAACAATCAGTAACGATTTAAAAATAGATCCTGATTTAATAGGTTTCTATTCATTAACTGATAAGAATAAGAAAATAATAATAAACTTAATTCAATTTATGAACAGAGAAGAAAAATAATTTTCTCCTCTATTTTATACTTGTTATTATTAATTTAGTTGCTAATTTATATCCGTCAATAAATTTTTCTTCACAGTCAATACTCATAATTTGTGACTGTTTTTCTATATATTCATCTAATAGATTTTTTGTTTTATCATCTATATTATTTTTAATTATTTTTAAAATCTTTTCTGATTCTTTCACTAAAACATTATACTCTTCTGAAGTTGGAAATTTTTCATTTATATTAATTCTTCCATTGTATAAATTATCTAAAATATCTTTTAACAAATCCATTATAATTTACCTCCATTAGTAAATATTAATATATCACTTTTTATATGTATATTTTGTCGAAAGTTGCTTTAAAATTTACTTTATTAAAAAATATTTTAATTACTTCATAACTATAATTTTTATATTTACTAAGTTATCATCAGTCTTTTTATAACCTTTTCTTTTGGTGTATATACCATATATTTTATGTAATATTTTTGTAACGGTCTAAAAAAAACATCTAATAATAAAATGTCTTTTATTTTAAATACAATTCCTTTTTTTCTCAAATAATCGCATGTATATAATTTACATGAGATACATTTTGCACCACATTTATATTCTTTTGTTAAATGCTCACAATTAACTAATTTAGAATAAAGTGGTCCTAACAATTTATACTTATAATGACGACAACATCCCATAACTGAAGTTGTTCCTTTTTTTTCTCCACATTTATTGTCTTTAAAATCACACAAATTCTTTCCGTAAAAAAAATTATCTAAATAATCGCATACTGTATCATAAATATAATTATATCTTTCATATCTAGTTTTATAAAATATTACATTTATTGCTAAAATAAAATCATTTTGCTCTTTACTATCTTGATTATAATTTATTATGTAGCCCAATAGAAATTTTGAATTTTCCATAATCCCTATACCATTTTTCGATATAATTTTCTTTATAAAAAGTAATCTTTTTAATATTTTTTTATATTGTTTTTTATCGAAACTATTAAAATCAATTCTTAGTATAAGTTTTTCTTTTTTTAAAATATTATATAAATTTAAATTTCTAATATCTATAGAATTTATTGTTATTTCTTTTACATTATTAACTATTTTTAAATAATAATTATTGTCTAAATTAATAGACAATTTTGAATCTACAACAATTTCCAAAATTACCATCTCCTATTTTTATTTTGATAAGGAGTCTAGAAATATTCCAGACTCCTTAGTGTGTATCCTTTTTAAGATACCTAGGTGGTACTACTTTCAGTGATTTCTGTACAATGTTCCGTTGTTTGAACTATCATTGTTGATGCGATAATCCCCATCACCAGTCTGATAGCCAATACGATTTCCACTTCCGTCGTATACATTTCCATTATTAGAATATCCGTTTGGATAATCTTTATGGAAATCTTGGCTATTCTTCGTTCCCATAACTAGCACCATCCTTTCTATAAATTTATAGTAATTATTTTACTATATTTTAAATTATACAATATTTTCCATATTATGTCAATATGTTCTACGATATTGTTCGTATTTTATCCGATTTTGTTTGTTTTTGTATCATTTTATCATATATAATTTAATACCATTTACTACTCTTTCTTAAATCCTTCTCCAAATACTTCTCTTGCATTTGTTATTACTACAAATGCATTTTTGTCTATTTCTCTTACTATTTTTCTTATTTCCCTTACTTCATTTCTTGATGCTACGCACATAAGTACGTTTTTCTCTTCTTTTTTGTACATTCCTCTTCCGTTTAAAGATGTACTGCCTCTTCTCACTTTGTTTCCAATTTCTTTTGCAATTTCTTCATATTTTAATGACACAATGTACACAATTTTCGCAAAATCAATTCCTTCAAAGAATATATCAAGCATTTTTCCAACTATAAATATAGTAATTGCAGAATATAATCCTACTTCTAATTCCTTAAAAAATAATACGTTTAGTGCTACTATTATTGTATCTAAAATAACAAGTAAATTACTAATCCTAATATTAGGATTGAATGCTTTTATTATTTGTGTTAATAAATCTGTTCCACCTGTTGATGCCCCTGCTTTCAAAATAATAGCTGTTCCTATGCCAGCAATTACTCCTCCATATATACAACCTAAAAATCTATCATCTGTTATTGGCTTAAATCTATCAAAAAAGTTTAAGAATATTGATAGTAAAAGTGTTCCCATTAATGCATTAATAAAAAAATGTCTTCCATTTTTGAATAATGATAATATAAATAATGGAATATTTAGTATTAATACCATCGTTCCGAAGTGGAATATTAAATAAATAATATGTAATTGTTGCTATTCCTGAAAATCCTCCAGACGATAATTGATTTGGTAATAAGAATAAACTTGTTGATACTGCTATTATAGCTGTACCTATAATTATCTGTATAGCTTGTATTAATATATACTTTAATCTTATTATCTCTCTTTTTGTTCTAAATTTCATTAAAAACACCCATATTTATTATGGGTGCTTTATTAATTTTTATTCATCTAAAAAGCTTGTATATGTCTTTATTATTTTTATGTCAAATTTTCCAACTTTTATTTCGTCTTTTTGTTTTATTTTTACATCTACATCATATAAATCTTTTAATTTCTGAATGTTTTCCTTCTTATGTCCTATTACATTGTTTACATTAGCAGGATTTATTTCTATTTCAATTTCTTTTACTTTTACATTGAATTTTTTTATTTTTTCTAATATGGCGTCATACCAAATGCTATCTTCTACTAATTGTCCAAATGCTTCATGATATGGTCCGAGCTACAACTTCGCTCTTTTCATTTTCTGGACTACAAATTAAATCTGTAGTTTGAAGTCCCATTCTTATTACTGAGATTTTTTTTCTAGTAAAGAAATAATATAATTCTTTGCATCTTTCAACTGCTTGTTCTACTCTAAGTGGTTCATATTCTCCGGCGTTATATTCTTTTTCTAATTCAGTATTTTTTATTACTAATACTGGATATAGTCTAACTATTTTTGGCTTTAATTTTGCTAAATCTCTTGCAGTATTTAATTCATCAATTTTTGTACTTTCTGGAAGCCCTATCATCATCTGATGTCCAAGCTCAAATCTATATCTTCTTATTAACTTTGAAGCTCTTTTTACGTCTTCATATGTGTGTCCTCTTCTGCATTTTTTTAGTATGTAATCATTTGTAGATTGTACTCCTAATTCAATTGTTTTTACGCCATACTTTTTAAGAAGTTTTAATCTTTCTTTATCTATATAATCTGGTCTTGTAGATACCCTTATTGAATCAATTTTTTTATCTTTTACATATTGATATGCAACTTGCAATAATTCTTCTTGCTTTTCTTTTTCAATTCCTGTAAAACTTCCACCAAAAAATGCCACTTCTTTATAGCTATCTTCTTCTTTAAAACTTTTTAAATATTGTTCTATTGTTTTTTTAACTTCTCCTTTTGTAACTTTTTTAGTTTGTCCACTTATACTTTTTTGGTTACAAAATGTACAATCATTAGGACATCCTAAATGTGGTACAAATATTGGTATTATGTATTGTTCCTTTTCTTTCATTTTATTCCTCTCTTTCTGTTAATTACTGATGTCAGTTTTTATGTTTGTTACTGCTTGTTAGTTAATGCTTGTCTAGCTGCTTCCATTTCTGCTGCTTTTTTTGTTTTACCTTCTCCGAGATGCTAATACTTTTCCATCACATTGTACTTCTATTATAAATGTTTTATCATGATCTGGACCTTTTGAGTCAATTAGTATATATTCTATTTTTACATTCCCTTTTTCTTGAAGTTTTTCTTGTAATACAGTTTTATAGTCTTTTTGTCCTACATTTTTACTTGCAATCTCTATGTGTTCTTTTAAATTGCTAATTATAAAATTTTTTACATGTTCTAAGTCAGAATCTTTATAAATTGCTGCAATAACCGCTTCTACACTATCTGCAAGTATAGCTGGCTTTTTATTACCGATTGCATTTTATTTCACTTTTACCTATATATAGAAAATCACTAAAATTATGCATTGTTGCAATTTTATACAAACTGTCTTCACAAACTACTGTTGCTCTAACTTTAGTCATTTCCCCTTCTTTTAGATTTTTATAGTTTTTATATAAATAATCACTTACTACAAATTCTAAAATTGCATCTCCTAAAAATTCTAATTTTTCATTACTTTCTGTTTTTTTATCATGTGCATACGATGTATGTGTTAGTGCTGTTTTTAATAATTGTTTGTCTTTAAATGTGTAGCCAATCGATTCTTCAAATAGTTCTATATTCATAGCTTGTCTCCTTTCCTAATTAAATTGTTGTTTGTAGGGATAAATTCAACAAAAGGGGTCTGTCCCTTTTTGTTGAATTTTTCTCACACAAACAAACTACAATTTAACTAACTTTTTAACTTCATTATATATTTTTTCTTCAACATCTTTTATTGCGACTTTATTTGCGTTGTTCCCCATTTCTAATAATCTGTTTCTATCTTTTAAAATTTCATTTAATGTATTTGATAAAGTGTTTTCATTTAAATCTTTGTCTAATATAATTTTTGCTGCCCCAACATTTTCTAATACTCTTGCATTATATTCTTGATGGTTTTCTGTTGCAAATGGGAAAGGCACAAAAATTGCTGGTTTTCCTGTAATTGCAATTTCTGTTATGGTCATTGCTCCACTTCTTGCAATTATTATATCTGATAAATTCATCATTTCTTCCATGTTATAGATATATGGCAATATTTTTACATTTTGAATTTTATTTATATTGATTTTTATATCTTTTAAAGTATCCTTTATAACTTCATATTGTTTTGGTCCAGATGCCCAAATTATTTGGTAGTTACTGTTTGTTTTATTTTTTATAATATTAATTAGTGTATTATTTATTGATTTTGCTCCCTGACTTCCCCCAAATATTAGAACAATTGGTAATTGTTTATCTAGTTCTAGTTCATTAATTATTTTTTCTTTTTGCTCTTCAGTTAATACTATTTTCTTTATTTTTGTTGGTGTTCCTGTTACTACTACATTTTTTGCATTGGGAAGTCTTTTTTTAGCATCTTCGAATCCTACTAATATTGTATCTACTTTTTTAGATAATAATTTTACTGCTACACCAGGAAAAGCATTACTCTCATGTAATATTGTAGGAATTTTATATTTAGTCGCTGCCATAAGTACAGGACCACATATAAATCCACCTGTTCCAATTACTATATCTGGCTTAAATTCTTTTACTATTTTCTTTGCTTCATTATATCCTCTTAAAGTTTTAATTGCATTTTTTATATTCTCTATACTTATCTTTCTATTTATTCCATATGCTTCTATAGTTTTTAATTCATATCCAGCTCTAGGAACTAAATCATTTTCAAGCCCTCTTGTTGTTCCTATAAACATTATTTCTGCTTTTTTATTTTCCTTTTTTATTTTATTTGCAATAGCTATTCCAGGATTAATATGTCCTCCGGTTTGTGCTGCTGCTATAATTACTTTCATATGCTCCTCCTGAATAAATTTTATATTTTCTGGCATTGCCTTGATATATTCAGCAATACACCTACTGCACAAAGTAAAATTATAAGTGATGTTCCTCCATAACTAAAGAAAGGTAGTGCCATTCCTGTTACTGGCATTGATGATGTAACAACAGCTATATTAATTATTGCTTGAAGCCCTATTAAAGCTGTAATTCCTGTTGCAAGCAAGCTTCCGAACATATCTGGTGCTTTCATTGCAATTATTATACCTCTCCAAATAAATATTGCAAATAATATTATAACTACTGCACATCCTATAAATCCTAATTCTTCTGCTAGAACTGCAAAAATAAAGTCATTATGTGGTTCTGATATGTATAGATATTTTTGTTTGCTATCTCCGAAGTCCAACTCCAAAGAGTCCTCCTGAACCAATTGCATATAAACTTTGTATTATTTGCCATCCTGAATCTTGAGCATCTGCCCAAGGATTTAAAAATGCTGTTATTCTAGTTAATCTAAATCCACCTATCTGGAAATATTTAGCAAGAATATACATACCTCCAATTAGTCCCGTTGCTCCAATTGTTCCAAATGTTACAAAATGAGCAATCCTGCTACCTGCAACAATCATCATTACAGATACAACCAAAATTATTATAACTGATGCACTAAAATGTGACTGTATACCTAATAACGTTATAATAATTGGAGATAAAATCAAAAATGGTTTCAAGAAACCTTTCCATATATTTTTTAATTCATCTCTATGTTTTGTAAGAAAAGCTGCATAAAACACTATAATTCCTATTTTTGTAAGCTCTGATGGTTGAAATGATGATACTATAGGAAGATTAATCCACCTTCTTGCTCCATTTACAGTTCTTCCAAGCCCTGGTACTAAAACAAGCAATAATGCTACTAAAGATACTATATATGCTATTTTATAAAATTTTGCATATTTTTTATAATCTATCTTTGATAATATAATCATTGCAATAACACCAAATACAGCACATGCAAATTGTTTTATTACATATGTATAACTACTTCCTGTAGTAGCAAGTGATGATGGTGAACTAGCTGATAATACCATTATAATTCCTAAAGCTAATAATAATAAAACTGTTATAAACAATATAAAATCAAAAGATTTATATGTTTCTTTTCTTTTAGTATGATGCTTAGTTTTGGTCATACTATCCTTCCCTTCAATTTTTTATATAATATATTTAACCTATATTGCAAATAATGCCATTATACAAAGAAATAATGTTATTATACAAAATATAGATACCACTTTATTTTCTTTCCATCCTGATAATTCAAAGTGATGATGCAACGGTGCCATTTTTAATAATCTTTTTCCACCTGTCTTTTTAAAATAAGCAACTTGGAGTACAACAGATAATGTTTCTATTACTGGAATAAATGCTATAACTAATAAAATTAATGGCATTTTTAAATATAATGCTATTGCAGATATTACTCCACCCAAAAGTAGTGAGCCAGTATCTCCCATAAAAACCTTTGCAGTATTTAAGTTGAATATTAAGAATCCTAAACATGCTCCCACTATTATACTTCCAAACACAATTATCTCTTTTATATCTAATATTATTGCAATAACTGTAAGACATGTTGTTATAATTGCAGATATACTGGTACTTAGACCATCTATTCCATCTGTTAAATTAACTGCATTTGTAGTTGCAAGCATTACAAATATTACAAATGGAATATATAAACTCATTGGTAATACAATATATTTTTTAACAAATGGTATAAATGTTTCTGTACCTAAATTTATACCCCTTGTTAGATATAAAGTATATGCAACAGAAATAATAAGTAACCCTAGCATTTTATAAGCTGGTTTTAAACCTTTAGTGTCTTTTAATACAAGCTTTTTAAAGTCATCTATAAATCCTATTATTCCAAATCCAATAGTAATAAATAGTAGTGGTAATATATTTTTAGCTACATCTGGTTCTCTAGACGAATAATATAAGTATCCACCAATTGTACCTATTATAATTCCAATTGCAATTATAATTCCTCCCATTGTTGGGGTACCCTGTTTTTTAAAATGTGACTCTGGTCCATCATCTCTTTCTATTTGGCCCACTTTTAGTCTTTTTAATATTGGTATTATAAATATTGATATAATTACTGTCGCTATAAATGACACAAATAATATCCTTGTTTGGAAATACAAGTGTGCTTCCCCCTTCAAAATTAAATAACGAATAGTGAATAATTAATAATTTTGGTTAAATTTTGTTGTTTCACAATAAAATTTTTCTTTTATTATTCATTATTAATTAGTTTTTATCCTATTATTTTTTTAACAATCTCTCTTTCATCTAAATGACGCATTTCTCCATTTATTTCTTGATATGTTTCATGTCCTTTACCTGCTAAAACAATAACATCATTCTTATTAGCCATCTCAATTGCATATTTAATAGCTTCTATTCTATCAACAATAGCAATGTATTTTCCTTTTGTTTTCTTAGTTCCTTCTTCTATCTGTTTAACTATTTTCTCTGGGTCTTCTGTTCTTGGATTATCAGAAGTTATAATTGAAAAATCAGCAATGTTTCCTGATATTTCTCCCATTTGTGGTCTTTTCCCTGGATCTCTATCTCCTCCACATCCAAACACAGAAATTACTCTTCCTTTTGTATAACTTTTTACAGCTGAAAGTATATTTTGAAGACTTTCTGGAGAATGAGCATAATCTATCATTATAGTAAGATCTTTTTTATTTGGTACAAGTTCACTTCTTCCTGGTACTCTTACTTCTAATAATGCTTCTTTTATTTCGTCAGCGGTAACTCCAAATTTTGAAGCTATTGCTATTGCTGCTAATGAATTATATACACTAAATCTACCTGGTATTCCTACTTTTACTCTTTCATTTCTTGTTCCTATTTTTACTTTAAAATCTACACTAGAATTTGTTACTGTTATATCTTTTGCAAGTAAATCTGCTGTATTATCAATTCCATATGTTTTTATATCACAATCTTTTACCAATTTTTTTACTTTTGCTACATGAAAATCATCTGCATTTATAAATCCTACTTTGCACATATCAAATAGTTTTAATTTAGAATTGAAATAATCTTCCATATTTGGATGTTCTTTTTCACTAATATGATCTTCAGAAAAATTAGTAAATACTCCCATATTGAAATTGCATCCATCTACTCTATGTAATTTTAAACTTTGAGAAGACACTTCCATTATAACTGTATCTACTTTTTTATCTACCATTTTGCTAAATAATTCTTGGAGCTCCAAACTTTCAGGTGTAGTTCTTGTACTTTCACCCAAACTTTTATCTCCTATATAATTACTTACTGTACCTATTAAACCTACCTTTTGACCATGTTTTTCTAATATAGACTTTACCATAAATGTTGTTGTCGTTTTTCCTTTTGTTCCTGTTACTCCTATTAAATTGAATTTTGTAGATGGATTATTATAAAAATTACATGCAATTTTTGCAAGAGCAATTCTTGTATCTGGTGCCATAACAATGGTTACATCATCTGTTACATCACTCTTTTTTAATGATGTTCCTTCTTCTATTACAATAGCTCTTGCTCCATTTTCTATAGCACTTTTTATATATTTATGTCCATCTGTTTCAAATCCTTTTATTGCAACAAACATTCCACCTTCTTTTACTTTTCTCGAATCATCCGCAACACTTGTTATTTCAATATCTAAGTTTCCTTTTGCCTTTAATCCTTCTATTCCATTTAATACAGCTTTCAAATTCATAGTTACTCGCTCCTTATTTTTATTTTACACACATATTATATAATTAATTTTTTATTTTGTATAGTAAATTTAATGATTTTTTTGATTATAATTGTTATTTAATATATATAGTGACTTTTGTTCCTGTATTTACTTGTATTCCTTTTTTAGGTAATTGTTCTATAACTACCTTCTCTGTTGTGTTTTCTTCATTATCTGTTTCTGTCTTGCCTTCTATACTAACATCCAATTCTAACTCTTTCAATATTTTTTCTGCTTCTGCAACACTTATTCCTGTTACATCTGGCATTTCTATACTTTTAATCATTTCGTCCTGGCTTTCTTGTTTCTTTATCTCTAAATATGGTAATACTTCTCCGGAGCACTTGGGATGCAATTGGTGCTGCAATAGCACCTCCTTGGTGTCCCCCTTCACCTGTTGGATTATATAATAAAATTAGTATTACAACTTCTGGATCTGAAATATCTGCTACTCCTACAAATGATGTAACATATTTATTTGTATTTACTCCATCTTCAGATGTTCCTGTTTTTCCGCCTATTGAATAACCCTTAACTTGTGCATTTTTACCTGTTCCTTCGCTTACTACTGATTCCATCATACTAAGGACTTTTTTTGATGTCTCTTCTGAAATTATTTGTTCTCCTTCTTTTACATCTACTTCTTTTCTTTCTCCTGTTTGACTGTCTATGGTTGCTTTTACAAGTCTTGGCGTGAATTTTTTTCCATTGTTTGCAATTGTAGATACAAGAGTTACCATTTGTATTGGTGTTATTTCAAATCTTTGTCCAAATGATATTGTAGCAAGTTCAACAGGTCCGACCTTATCTTCTTTAAGAAAAATACTCCCCGCTTCTCCTGGAAGGTCAATACCTGTTTTTGATAGTAAACCAAATTTTTCTAAATAATCATAGTATTTTTCTACACCTATTTTTTGTCCGAAGTCCTATAAATACAGGGTTGCAAGAATTCATTAATGCTTGCCTTAAGCTCTGAGCTCCATGTGGTCTGTAATATCTCCAACATTTAATTCTTGTTCCTGCAATATTTATTGAACCTGTACAGGCAAATTCACCTGAATTATCTGTATCTGTTATTCCTTCTTCTAATGCTGCAGAAGATGTAAGTAGTTTAAAAGTGGATCCCGGCTCATACGAATCTGATATTGCTTTATTTCTCCACATTTGTTGCAAAGCTTCTGATTTGTCTTTTGACGATAATGTATCCCATACAAATTCTAAATCATCTTTATTTATTTTATATGGATTGTTTAAATCATAATTTGGATATCCTGCCATTGCTAAGATATCTCCTGTTTTTGGATTTGCAATTAGTATATTCCCTCCATCTGTACATTCGTTATCAATACACGCATTTTCCAAATATTTTTCAGCAATAGATTGCACAGTCATATCTATTGATAAAACTAAATCATTGCCATCGATTGCTGATATATAATCCTCTCCTTCATCTCCTAAATCTGTTCCCCTTGCATCTGTTACTTTTAATATTTTACCCGTACTTCCTTTTAATACATCATCATATCTACTTTCTATTCCTCCTAAACCTTGATTGTCACTACCAGTAAACCCAATTACTTGTGATGCGAGTGTTGCATAGGGATAATATCTTTTAGTATCTTCGTCTATATTTATCCCTGAAATAATATTATTATCATTCATCCATTGTCTTAATTTATTTGTCTGTTCTTTTTCTACTTTTTTTACAATAGTTTCAATTGAACTATGTTTATTTACTTTTTTTAAAACTGTTTCATACTCTAAATCAAATATTTCTGACATAGCTCTTGCAACTTTTTCTTTGTCTTCATCTTTTATATTACTTGGAGTTACAGATACTGTTTCTACACTTGCACTAACAGCAAGTACATTTTTGCCTGTACTATCATATATTGTCCCTCTTTTAGGATTTATTTTTCTATTTAATGTTTGTTGTGTGTATGCCATTGCTTGCAATTCTGAGCCTTGAACAAATTGTATTATTCCTACTCTTATAATTAATAATGTACAAATTGTAAAACAAACAAATAAAATATTTCTTAATCTTTTCTTTCTGCTAATATTTGTAGATTTCACGCAAAATACCCCCGAACATATTAAATAAGATTAGTATTTATCAATACTAATCTTATTTAAATATATTCTAATTTGCATTTATTATAACTTAAATTAAGTTCGAAATATTTACAAAATCACAACTACTACCCAAAGGCAAAATTAGTTCCAAATAACAGGTCGAAACGTCACCGAACTCGTAGCACCACCGATAGTAATTTGTTCCACTACTGGCTCCATAGGAATTATCACTATAATGGAATCCAACAATACCAGTCCTCTTAATACATGGAACAGATGAATCATAGGAGCTATGAGAGTTAAACCAATTTCTCGTTTCCGCTAATGCCATTCCTCTTGAGTTTTCCACATTTTTATCTGCATCGCTTTGTAAGTCTTCTACATATTTTGTTCCTAAATTTTCTGTTAATTTTGTTCTGTTATTAGGACTACTATTTTGGGTTGCTCCACTCTTTAATGATGATACATATGTCCTAGCAGTTTTACCCAAATCAATTACTCCTGTTATATTTCCTGTTGTTGTATAGCCAATGCCATCTATTAATTTACCTGTTTTATCTCTTACAGTTCCATAAGGACTTAAACCTAAATATGCTACTGCCCCCCAATCTGCATTTAATGATAAATGTGGGTCCAAACTATTTGCTCCCAAACTTGATGTTCCACTTCTCATATTATAGCAATATTCATACGCTTGACTAATAGTTACATTAGTATGTACTGTTCCACCTGGTTTTATTTCTACTGCTCCGTTAGAAATTGTTGTTCCAATACATATTCCTAACAAACATATTCCTAAAATTTTTAATTTACTTTTTGCTTTCATATTATTCTACCTCCTTTTTATTACTTGGTTCGTATTTACTCATCCATATTCCTTTTAGGTTTTTACTTCCATCGCTTCCACTTGGTGTAAATGCTGGGTGTACTATATATCCTTCTGGCAGTTTGTCTCCATAAGTTTCTTTATCTATTGGTTTGTTATCTAAATCTACAAATATAATACTTGCTTCTGTTATTCCATCTACAATCTTATATGCATATCTTGGTATCCATACCCACCAACATTCTAAGCCATTTGCATCTGTTTTTATATTTGCCCATATTCTATTTTTGTAGTCATACCATTTTTTATCATTATTTATAGTATTTAAATCTGCACCTTTTAATTTTACTTCGCTTTCAAATGCGTCTACTCCATTATATAATTCTATATAAGTATGTTCAGTGTCAAATCCACTCATGTCTGGTGCATAACATTCTCCACTGTCTGCTTTACTTGTTGTATTATAGCTTGGTTCATATTTGCTCATCCATATTCCCTTTAGATTTTTACTTCCATCGCTTCCACTTGGTGTGAATGCTGGATGCACTATATATCCTTCTGGTAATACATTTCCATGTAGTTTTTTATCCATTGGTTTATTGTTTAAGTCTATAAATATTATATCTGTCTCTGTTCCTATTATTTTATATGCATATCTTGGTATCCATACCCACCAACATTCTAAGCCATTTGCATCTGTTTTTACATTTGCCCATATTTTATTTGGATAATCATACCATTGCTTGCTATTGTTAATGCTATTTAAATCTGCACCTTCTAATTTTACTTCACTTGCAAATGTGTCTCCTCCATTATATAGTTCTATGTAAGTATGTTTAGGGTCAAATCCACTCATGTCTGGCTCGTAACATGCTTGTCCGTCTGGAACATAGTTTAATGTATATGTTGGCTCATATTTACTCATCCATATTCCTTTTAGATTTTTACTTCCATCTTTTCCGCTTGGTGTAAATGCTGGATGTACTATATATCCTTCTGGTAATTCTCCATTATATTTTGGATTTAATGGTTTGTTATCTGTACTTATGTATATAATATCAATTGGTGGTTCTTGTTTTGTATCATTTACTTTATATGCATACCTTGGTACCCATACCCACCAACATTCTAGATTATTACTTTTTGTTTTTGCATTTGCCCATATTTTATTTCCATAATCGTGTAATGTGTACTTTTGGCCATCTTTTTCTGTTTGATATTGTTCTCCATTATTTATATATTCTTGTGCATTTACATCAATTTCTGAACTAAAGTCTTCGGAATAGTAAACAAGTGATGTAGTTGTTGCATTAAATCCCTTCATATTAGGTGCATAGTAGTATTCGTCTCCTACCTTAATTACATCTGATTCTTTATCAATTACACCTTCTTTTTTTTCTGGTTCTGCTTCTGTTCCACCTTTTCCTTGCATTGCACATTCATAACTATGATATACCTTTTTTCCTATTTTTGTTGCTGGTATTTTGTATACTGTATCTGTTACTTCGTCATATATATATGTATTTTCTTTTCCATCTCCTGTTTCTTTGTCTATTATATATATACCTGCCACATTACCTTGCCCATCTATTAAATTATCAAATTCTCCCGTATCATAATCTTCTGGACTTTTTTCTTCTGGCATTCCTTCTCTTATATACAATATTTCTTTTTTTAATGTTTCTAGTATTTCTGTATTGTTATTATTTAATTTTTCTGTGAACAACTCTTGTGGAGTTTTTTCTATTATTTCTTTTGCATGAATTTGTGCTTTTTTTACTTCTACATTCTCTTTTATTCTCTGCATTTCCGTTGCAAATGTTGCTAGTTTTGCTGATGTAAATAGTCCTCCATTTATTGCTATGCTTACAGTTACTCCTACTAATATTAGCATTATTATTATTGTTATTATTAATGCTATTAGGGTAATTCCTTTGGAATCAGAAGTTAGCGTTTGGTTCTTGGCATTTATATTTAATTCTCTTTCTTTCATTTACCACATTCTCTCTTTCCTTTGTTTATTACAGATTTTGGTTATGTTTATTGTATTTTATACTTATTTTGTTGTCAATACATATCTTGTTTTTGTCATGTATTTATAATATTTCGGTAATATATTTGTAATTTTATTCAACAAAAAAGACTAGCATTATTTTATTAATACTAATCTTATTTAAATAGATTTATTATTGTATTTATTATACCTTTTATTCCAGTCTCTTGCTCTATTATTAAATCTTCTGTTGCTGGTTCTATATAATCACTTTTTGGTAGAGTAACATATATTGTCTGTTTTGAATTTAACTTTTGCATTCCTAGCTTTTCTTTAGCTTCTTGTTCTAAATTATTTAAATTCAAACCTTTTTCGATAGAAATTTCTAGCTGTGTATTCTGTTTTTCAACATCTGCAACTTCTTGCTTTAAATTTTGCATCTTTGCAAAATTTTCATCTATTTGCGAATTTCTATAACATATTCCAAAAATTATAGCAAAACCTACTAACAAATATTTTACTATTTTATTCTGTTGTTTTTTTAATTGTTTTGATTTATTATTACTGTCTTTTTTTAAATTCCTTGTAGTAGTTTTTTTTGCTTTATATGGGTTTTTCATAGGTGTATATTCTGGTTCAAGTTTTCTTGGGCTTGTTTCATATTGATATTTATTAAAATTTCTTGGCAATAATATACACCTCCCTTTCTATTTTATAATTTTTCAAACACTCTTAATTTTGCACTTTTACTTCTTGAATTATTATTCATTTCTTCATTTGTTGGTATAATTGGTTTTTTTGTAATTATTGTGCCTAAACTTTTTCTTCCACATACACAGTATGGCAATCCTGGTGGGCATGTACATTTTCCAGTTGCATTAATAAATGCTTGTTTTACACATCTATCTTCTAAAGAATGAAATGTTATAATACAAAGTCTTCCTTTGCTTTTTAGTACATCTATAGAATTTAATACTGTATCATATAGTGGTTTTATTTCGTTATTTACTTCTATTCTTATTGCTTGAAAAGTTTTTTTAGCTGGATGCCCTTGTTTTTCATTATGTGATTTTGGTATGCTTTTTTCTATGATTTGTACTAATTTTGCAGTTGTTGATATCTTTTCCTTTTTTCTATATTCACAAATGTTTTTTGCTATTCTTCTAGAAAATCTTTCTTCACCATATTCATATATAATTCTTGCTAATTCTTCTTCTTTGTAATTATTTACTATATATTCAGCCGTTATATCCTGTGTTTTATCCATTCTCATATCTAACGGTCCATCTTGCATATATGTAAATCCTCTTGTGCTTTCATCTATTTGATATGACGAAACTCCTAAGTCTAGCAAAATACCATCTGTTTTATCTATATTTAATTGTTCTAAAATTTCTTTTATATTATCATGATTGTCATGAACAAATTGTATATTATCAAAATCTTTTAATCTTTCTTTAGCAACATCTAGAGCTTCTTTATCTCTATCTATACCTATGAGCAAGCCATTCTTAGACAATCTTTTTGCTATATGATAACTATGACCAGCACCACCGCATTGTTCCATCTACATAAATACCATCTGCTTTTATATTTAAATTGTCTATACTTTCATTTAGTAGAACTGGTGTATGGTTAAAGACTTTCATTATTTTACCTCTAGTCTCTATCTATATTTTTAATAAGCATAAACAGTTGGCATGAAAATACTCACCAACTGTCACTCCTAGTTTGTTTTATTAGTATCATTTTTGATTATTAAACCTAATAATTTATCTTTTGTGTTTCTATAGTTTTTTAAACTATTTCATTAGTATATATATTTCACTTTTGTTTATTATATTATTTTCATTTGTACATCTAAACTTTTCTTATGTACATACTTGTCTTTTGTAAATATATTATAATTCTCTTTTGTGTCTTTTGGATATCTAATAGATTTCCATTTACATTCTTTTGTTTTTTTATATAAACTTTTACAAGTTATATACCTAAATTTTCCATTCTTTGTGCAATTTCATCAGCTTCTAAATTTTCTTTTTCGCTATATTTAATCCATTTATCTTTGCTCCAGATTTCTATTTTATCTAGAACTCCAATAATTATAACTTCTTTTTCAAGTCCCGCAAATTCTCTTAAATTGCTTGATATTAAAAATCTTCCTTGTTTATCTATTTCACATTCTGTTGCTCTTGCTAAAAAGAATCTTTTAAGAGCTCTCGCATCTTTATTTGTAAGTGGAAATGTTCTTAATTTTTCTTCGAAGTTCTTCCATTCGTTTCCGCGAATATACAAACAAACATCCATCTAGACCTTGTGTAATAACAAATTTTTCGCCTATATCTTCTTTTAGTTTTGCTGGCATTATAAGTCTACCTTTTGCATCGATTGAATGTTCATATTCGCCAATTAACAAATGCTTGCACCTCTTTTCTTTATTATAATTTCTTCCACTTTGCTCCACTTCTCTCCACTTTGACCCTATTTTATATGAAAACTTATTAAAATGCAATACTTTTTTATAAATTTTTTTAGATTTTTCTAAAAATATTTACTGCTTATTCATCAAAAAAATAACTTCGCCACACTTTTCTTCTCGCTAGGTCCAAAGTTTGCAAATAAAATGAGCAAATTTCAAAGGCGATAGCGATATTTTTGTTGTATAGAAAAATCTTTGATTTTTCCTATACAACAAAAAAGACCTGCCCTATCTCACAACTAAAATGTATGTGGATATTTCAGATCCTTTTTTAATCAAATTTAATTCATTTTTTAAAATTTATTGATACTTTTCAAGCTTCTTTCTGCTTGTTTTTTATATCTTTCCTGTTTATCCTTTATCTTTTCTTCTAAAGGTGGTAATATTCCAAAATTAGCATTCATAGGTTGAAATCTTTTATTTGGCGAAGATATATATTTAGATAGTGCTCCAATAACAGTTTCATCTGAAAAAATCATTGGAACATCATTGTTATAAATTTTAGTAGCATTTATTCCTGCAGATAATCCAGATGCTATAGACTCTACATATCCTTCAACACCTGTAATTTGACCCGCAAAAAATATATTAGGTTTATTTTTTAAATTAAATGTATTATTTAATAATGAAGGAGAATTAATATATGTATTTCTGTGCATAACACCATATTTAACAAACTCTGCATTTTCTAAACCTGGTATCATTGAAAATACTCTCTTTTGCTCACCAAATTTTAAGTTTGTTTGAAATCCTACCATATTATATAATGTCCCTGCTTCATTATCTTGTCTTAATTGAACAATAGCATATGGCCTTACATTTGTTCTTGGATCAATAAATCCTACTGGTTTTAATGGTCCAAATCTTATAGTATCTTCTCCTCTTTTGGCCATCACTTCTATAGGCATGCATCCTTCAAAAATCTCTTTCTTTTCAAACTCATGTAAATTTACCACTTCAGCATTTATTAAAGCATCATAAAATTTTTGATATTCTTCTTTAGTAAAAGGCAAATTTATATAACTATTATCACCTTGTCTGCCATATCTATCTCCATAGAAGGCAATATCCATATTAATACTACTTTTGTCTATAATCGGAGCTACCGCATCATAAAAATACAACTTATCTTTACCAGTTAATTTAAGGATTTGCTTTTCCATCTTCTCTGATGTTAACGGACCTGTTGCAATAACAGTAATACAATTATCATCTATTTCTTTATTAAACTCTTCTCTTATAATCTCAACATTGTCTAATTTATTGATTTCTGAAGTAACCAAATCAGAAAACTTTTCTCTATCTACAGCTAATGCTTGTCCTGCAGGCACTGATGTTTCATCAGCACATCTAATAAGCAAAGAATCCAATCTTCTAAGCTCCTCCTTTAGCAAACCACAAGCATTTGTAATAGCATTTGATTTAAAAGAATTACTACAAACAATCTCTGCTAAATTACTGTTAGAATGAGCAGGAGAAAACACACTTGGTTTCATTTCATATAACTTAACATTAATCCCTCTTTTTGCAATTTGATAAGCAGATTCACATCCAGCCAATCCACCACCAATAACTATTATATAATCTTTCATAATTATCACCTTCTCATCTTTCAAATGAAACTTTTTGCTCGGGGCTTTTTCTCCCTTTTTTTCAGATTTCGAATTAAAAGAAATATTTTACACAATCCATTTCTCTAATTCTTGTTTTTCTATTCTATCATTTTAATTTTCTAATTGCAATGCAATGAAACATTTTGCCCCGGGCAAAATGTTTCATTTTTGATAAAAATAGTTCATTATTCCGGTGTATATTCCCCATGCTAGTTTGTTTTGATATTCGTCTGTTAGTAATAGTTGTTCTTCTTCTGGGTTTGATAAGAATCCGCATTCTACTATAGTTGTTGGTATTTCTACATGTTTTATTATATATATATTGTCTATTTTCATTGGTACTCTTGTGTTCTCTTTTTGTATTGATTCATTTAAACTGTTTTGTATTGATGTTGCAAGTTTCTTTCCTTGTTCATTTTCTTGTTTATAAAATGTTTGCCATCCCCAGTATTGTTGCTGTGGTATTTTGTTTAAGTGTATTGATACAAATATGTCTGCACTTGATTCGTTTCCAATTTTTACTCTGTTGTGTATGTCTGATATTTTCTTTTGTTTTAATGTTTTACTGTCTATATCATATATTGCATTTTCATCTGATCTTGTGAGTACTACTGTTGCTCCTGATTGTTCTAATAGATTTTGCACTTTTAATGCTATTTTTAGATTACTTTCTGCTTCTGTTGTTCCGTGTGCTACTTTCTGCTCCTTCATCGGGAATACCATGTCCTGCATCTAATATTATTACTTTGTTGTTTACTGGAAGTGCAACAGTTTGCACAGTTTCTAAATCAATTTTATTGTCTTTTTTACTATTATTTACATTATATCCTGTTATTATATATGTAAATATAAACATTGTTATAATTCCTAATGTTAATAATATCTTTTTTCTATGTAATATAATCATAAAAACACCTCATATAGTATTTATATGAAGTGTTTTTTGTTTTATTCGAAAATATTTATTTATATTCTTCTCTTCTGTTAATTGCATAAGAGCTTCCCATTGTTGTTTTTGCTAAATGCTTTACTTGTGCTCCGACTTCTCCTATTTCTAAAGTGTTAGAAAATCTTTTTTTATCAGCCACAACTACTCCTATTGATATAGAAGTAAGTGGAAATTGTTCTATTACTCCTTTTCTATTAAATACTTCTACATATCCTCTTTCTATATCTATATCATTAAAATATTTCAAAATTTCTTTATCAAATTCTGCTATTATATTTTGACAAATTTTATCGTGGTCAACATTTTCATCAACAATTGCTATGAAATCATCTCCACCTATATGTCCAACAAATACATCAGAATTATCGAGTGTATGTACATTTTTAGTAATTATTCTTGCAGTTAATTTTATTATTTCATCACCTTTTAAAAATCCATAAACGTCATTATATGCTTTAAAGTTGTCTAAATCAATATACAATATTTGAAATGTTTCTTTTCTCAGTAATCTCTTCTTGAGCTCAGCTTGTATTTGTACATTTCCAGGTAGTCCTGTTAATGGACTTACTGTTCTATTTACAGACATTAATCTGGTTATATTCTTTATTACATAATATATATATTCATCACATAAATCTGTTGGAATTACATATTCTATGCTGTTTTTCATAATTGATATTTGATGCTTCTCATCTTTTTTATCTGTTATAACTAAGACTGGAGTAATACTATTGTTTTCATCTTCCCTAATTGTTTTACATATATCAATTATATCTGTATTAATTGATTGTTCATTAATTATTATTAAATCTGGTATGTTTTTAAGTGCTATATCTAGGTTTTCTGGTTTTATATTTTTAAATCTGAATATTTTTTCTTTTTCAAATTCTTCTCTTAATTTCATTACTAATTCATTTTCGCAATCAATAATATATATTTCTTGAAACATTTCAAACTCCTATCCTTAGTATCTTTACTAAACCTATTATTCTGCTGTATAATTACATTTTCCTTTATAAGTTACTTCTGTGTCTTCTGTACTAATTGCATGTATAATTACTATGTTTTCTCCATCTTTTAAATCGAATTTGTATGATATTTCTTTTTGTTCTGGATTATATCCTGCAAAGTTTTCATCATAAACATATTGTTGTCCGTTTACTTCAAATTCTATCTTTTTGAATCCCATGTCATGTGTCATTTTCATATATAATTTATTCTCTTTTTTTGTAACTTCTATTACTGGGTTATTTACACCATTAAATATCTTTTCTAATGTTTGCTCTTTTGCAAGTCCATTTACTGCTGTTATTTTTAGAGTATTTTTTCCTCTTTTTACATCAATTGTTACTTCGATAACAGTTTGGTTTTCTTCTTCAGCTTCTATTGTTGTTTCTTGTTCATCATTCCATTTATAAGTAATATATTTTAATGTATTATTTTCATCAGTTGCCGTGATTTTTACTTTTCCATTACCTATTGCTTCATCTAACGCAATTTTTGGTTTTTCTTTATCTTCTTCTATATAGAATTCTTGATTAGTTTCTATTTCTTCACCATTTTGATCTATAACTTTTACCTTTAAATCATTTTCTCCTTCAGGTATTTCTAACGCTTCTTCATGATCTGTTCTGCCATTCATTTCTACTTCTTTAGGTTCATCATCATTCCATGTATATATTATTTTATTGATACCTGACTCTGCTTTGGCTATTATTTTTACTTGGTTGTCTATTTGTTCAAGTGATAGTTCTGGTTTTCCTGTTTCTTCATTATTTTTATCACTCTTAGATATTTTATATGCATATACTCCTATAATTAACATAGCAAAAATTAATATAGCAATACTAAAAAATATAATTATTTTTTTCATATCTGATGAATTACTTCCACTATATTTATTATTCTTTTTTTTATTATTTTGATTGTTTGTTAATAATATTTGATTCATACGATTCTCCCTTTTTCCTAAATTAGATTATAACATAATATATAAATGTTTGTAAACAAATTTAAAAAAATTCCTAATAATGGAATAATAGAAAAAGATTAGAAGATTTCCTTCTAATCTTTTTCGTTTTTCTTATTAATCTCTAAATATATATCTTTTTATTAAATATATACCTCCTGCAAGCATGCTTATTACTGTTGTTATTAATACTGTGTATGACATTGCTTTACCTGTTTTTAATGATAATATTACTAATGCAAAATCATCATCGTCTTCTTGTTCTTTTTCATATGGATTTTTCTTGTTTCCTGGTGTTGAGTCTATATCCTTCGAGTTGTTTTCATTATAGTCTTCTGTTATTTCTGCTATATTTGTTTTTACACCCAAGTTGTTTTTATCTTTTTTCCATGTAAACACAATTTCTACTTCTGCACTTTTTCCTGGCTCTAATAATACTGTTTCTAGTGCTCTTGTTGTTACTTTGTCATTTCCTTCTTTTACCCATCCATATTTTTTATTATCTTCTGCTTTGAACTCTAAACCGCTTGGAATAAAGTCAGTTATTTCTGTAGCATATCCTGCTATTTCGCCTTCGTTTGTTACTCTTATTTTATATACAAATTTAACGGTTGTTCTGTCTATTTTCTTTCTGTCTATTTCTACTTTAGCTACAGGTTCATTTTTATCATTTGGTCTTATTCCTTCTGTTTCTGTTTTTCCTGTGTTTGGTTTGAATCCTGTTTCTGTTGTTGTTGTTTTTCCATCTACTGTTACTATTGTTTTTGTTACCCATTTTAATAAGCTTAAATCAAAATATTTAACATGTACATATTCCCTATCTTGATCATCTTCAGGTTCAATCCATTCGTCTGGTGTTGAGTCTTCGTCATCATCACTATCTTTTGATATTTGTGCACTGTTTACTATTGTTCTGTCTGATGTGTTTGGCTCTATTACTCTAAATGCTATTTTTACATCTCTATAATCTGGATTTAATGGTTTTTCTGTACTTATTCCTTTATTGCTGTCAAATGGGTCTATTTGATTGTCTCTCTTTTCTGTCTTTTCTTTTTCTTCTGATAGATAGTCTGTTGTTACTTTTACTGCTTCTTCTACTTTGTCTGTTACTTTTCCATCCTTATCAATCATTTTCCACTCGTATTTCTTGTTTGTATCGTTATCTGGTAAATATAATAGTCCTTCTGGTATATCATCTGTTATTTCATCTGCATATCCTGCAAGTGTTCCTTCATTATATACTCTTAATGTATATGTAATTATATCATTATTAGCAACTGATAATGGATCTTTTCCATGTTCATATTTTATATTACCGTCTTCTCCAATTTTTGGCTCAGGTATTCTTGATGTAATATTTTCTGATTTTCCATTTGTTTCTATACCTGTTATGAATTTTCTCAATGCTAAATCAAAATATCTTAATACAACTTGTTCATAATCATCATCGTCTTCTTGCCATGTTGTATATGGATCTTTTTTATTGTTTGGTGTAGAGTCTCTATCTGTTACAGGCTTTCCATCTTTGTCTTTGTCTTCAGATATTTCTGCTACATTTGTTATTGTATCTTTATATGTGTTTTCTGCTATTACTAAACATGATACTTGTACATCTTTGTAATATAGTCCTCCATCACCTGTTGTTGCTTTTTGCCATCCTTCTTCTGCTTCTGTTTTGTTTTTATCAAATGCTTTTAATAACTGGTCATTTAATTCAGTAGTTGTTATAGCTACTTCACCTGTTACTAATTGAACATCATCCAAACTAATTGTATCAGAAAAATCTTCTAATTTTAGATTTTTTACATCTTTTGCAGTTTTATAGAATCCATCTTCTCCAACTAGCTTCATTATTTTATTATCATCTACATTTTTTGGTAATTTCCAACCATTATCATAGTTTGTTTTGTAGTTTAATATTAGTGCTAATCCTTCTGGTATATAATCTGTTATTTCTGCTGCATATCCATCTCTTGCACCCTCGTTATATACTCTTAATGTATATGTAATTATATCTCCTTTTTTAACAACTAATGGTTCTTTAGAGTGTTCGTATGTTGCTGTATATTCTTTGTTTCCATTTCTATCAAATGTTCCATTTATTAAGGTGTCTGTATTTATACTTGGTGTTCTATCAGAAATTTCTACATTTTTTCCATTACGTTTTATTGATGAAATATATTTTCTTAATGATAAATCAAATGGTTTTCCTTTTATTACTACTTTTTCAAAGTCACCATCATCTTCTTCATTTTCATAATAATAATTAGAATCTGTTAAATCATCTTTATTACTATCTTTTCCTTTATATCCTGGTAAATCAGCTAGAAGTTCTTCATCACTTGGAACTGTAAATTTTTCTCCACTTGAGTCTCTATCTGCTTGTTCTGAATCTTTTGCTCCATATGTCATTGTTGCTACATTTGTTAATACTTGATCTTCGTTTGACTCTGATGCTGTTATTTTGAATTTAACATCTATTGATTCACTATCCATTGTATCTCCATTAATTGCTTTTAATTCTATCTTTTTATCATTATTTAATGGAGTTATTGTTATTTTATTTCCGTCAATTTTATATGCATATTCTTTTCCTTCTAATTCTTCTTCTCCATATGAATCTTTATATTCTATAAATTTATCATTTGAGTCCTTATCAAACTCTAATCCTGCTGGTAAATAATCTACTACAGAATATACATATCCATCTTTTTCACCTTCATTATACATTGTGAATCTATATGTTACTATATCTCCTACTTCTACTTCTACTGGATGTTTTTTATGATTATATTTTGCTGTTGTTTCTCCAGATTTTAATGGTGTTTTATCTATACTTGGTATTCTTGATTCTTCATTTTCTAAGTTTGTTCCATTTCTTGCTATTATGTATTTTCTTAAAGCTAAGTCAAATACTTCATTTGGTTCAACAACTACACTTTCAAAATCATCATCATCTTCTTCGCCAGGTGTATATCCGTTATCCTCTGGTTTTGGTTTATGTTCTTTATCATCATATACATTATCTGGATCAGAATCTCTATCATCAAAGTTTTCTGGATCTGAACCATCAACTGTTATTTCTGCAACATTCTTTAATACTGTTCCTTCTGTTACAGAATCTTTTATTTTACATACAACTGTTAAATCATAGTAATATAATCCTGTTGTATCATCTGTTGCTTGTTGCCAATTTCCATCTTGTGGTACTGATGTTATATTTTTATCATAATGTTTTATCATTTTGTCTTGTAAATCATTTGTTGTTATGATATTATTTTCACCTTTTGTCCATGTAGTTTCTTGTTCTTCAACTAATTCTAATCCTTCTGGTAAATAGTCTGTAACTTTTTTCGCATATCCGTCTATTTGTCCTTCATTATATACTCTTATTGTATATGTAATTATATCTCCTTTTTTAAGACTTAATTGATTTTTTGGATGTACATATCTTGCTGTAGTTGATGTTCCATTTTTTAAACCACTTATTTCTATTGAAGGCACTCTAGGAGTTATACTTAAATCTACCTTTTCTTCTGGATTGTCTTTATTAGGTCTTTCTACTTTTGATATAAATTTACGCAAAGATAAATCGAATTCTTTTGCTTTTAATACTAAGTCTTCATAATCATCGTCATCTTGTTCGCCAGGTGTATATCCATCTGTTTCTTGACCAGGTTTATGTTGATTGTCATCATATACATTATCTGGTGTAGAATCTCTATCGTCTCCATTATCTTCACATATTTCTGCTACGTTTCTTAAGCTTTTATCCTCTGTTCCTACTTCTGCTATAACTTCACACTCTACTTGTACATCTTCATAATATAATCCTTTAGTTCCATTTTCTTCTTTTTGCCAATTTTCATCTCCTGTTTTAGAAGTTTTATTTGGATCATATGCTTTTATTTCTTTTTCTTTTAAATATTCTGTTGTTATAACTGTCCTTCCATTCTCACTTGATTGTTGCCATTTATATGTACTGTTCGTTGAACTGCTCGATTGATCCACAAGTTTTAATCCTTCTGGTAAATAATCAACTATTTTTGTTGCTTTACCATTGGTATCACCTTCGTTGTATACTCTTATTGTATATATTACTTTATCACCTTTTTCTACCAAAACTGGTGTTTTAGGATGTTTATAAGTAGCTGTTGTTACTTTTTCACCTGCTCTATCTGTTTTATTTAATTTAGTTAAATCAATTTTTGGAACTCTGCTATTTTCACCTGTTAATGTATTATTATTAATAGCTGTTATAAATTTACGTAAAGCTAAATCGTATGTCTTTTTTTCTTCTGTTGTTATTTCATCACCTGAAAATTTTTTCTCTTTTTCTAGTTCTACTACTGGTTGACTTGATTTTCCATTACTCAAAAATCTTGCTGTTGATAACTTATATGATGAACTTACCTTTATTGTTATTGTTGATAAATCATACTTGTCACTATCTTCTATATACTCAATAATCTTATTACCTTTTTCAAATGCTTTGTAAAATTTTATATAATAAGTTTCTCCTTTTTTTAATTGTGATACAACATCTCCATTTTCTTTTATAAAACTATAAATAGTATGATAACTTTCATTTCCGTTATCTGTACGATTTATTTTATAAAGTTTAGGAATAGCATTCCCATCTTTATCATATAAAACAATATCTGTTGCATTTACTGATGACTCTCTACTATTTACATTATCATTAATAAATTTAACTGGTCCAATTTTATAGTAAGAAGTTGGGCTTGGCTTCCCGTTTGGTGATAGAGAACCATCTACACTTGTTTTTGTCAATGGAGTACTTTTATCAAATTTATTTTCTTCAACTGTTCTTGTTCTTTTTTCTTCTGCTGAAGTATCTTTAGTATATAAACTAGCATTATTTATTGCACCATATACAAGGTATTGATAAAGTCTATTTAGATTATTTCTTCTTGTATTTTCTATATTATTGCTACTTTGTCCATTTATTGTTATAGTTAAAAGATTTGCAGGTGTCATTGTTGCTTGTGATACTGTCGGATTTTTACCTGCTTCTTTCTCATCATAATTTGTAAAATACCAAAGTGCTAATTGTTGAATGACTTCTATATCATTATCTGTAACAGCATTTTGTTCACTTCTTGGCACTCCTGCTTTGTCTAATAATTCTTGTTTATATTCACTTGCATCATAAACAGTAGCTTCATCTTTTTTTATATCTTTAGGTAAATATGCTTCATCTAATATCCATAAAATTGCATTATATAAATTAGCTGTAACTTTTTTTGAGGCAGTTTCATTTGTGGTTGTTTTATTTGAAATATCAAATTCTACATCTCTATCAATGGTTTTTTTCTTTATTTCATTTTCTGTAATGTATTCATTTAGTTTTGCTATAATATCTTTTGTCTTTTCATGCATTTCACCAATTTCACTATAATTAACATTACCATTTGCAACATCTTCACCTTGTGAACCAAATCCTACTCCACCTCTTAAGCAATAAAATACTCTTTTAAATTCATTGTCACCTTCAGCAAATATTTTAACTACTGTATATTTAACATCAGTTGAACTTCCACTTGGTACAGTATACTGATATTTAGATTCAGGATCAAATGGTCTTTCTAGTTGTGCTTTTAAATTTACATCTACTGCATATGTATTACTAAAAAATACTCCTCCTAAAATCATTGTTAATGCAATTAGTAAAATTTTAACTTTTTTCATATTTACCATCCTTTATCGTTTATTTTTACTTGTATTATATATTATATTGTTTTTTTGATTAAATCAATAGCTTATTTTTATAACAAAATAAACCTATAAAAAATCATATCTTTAGTGTTTACGGAAATAGATTTTTGAAATTCTTTGTATAAAAAAACTCTTATATTACTTTTTCATGACATTTTTGTCTAATTTTTGTATAAAAGTCTAAAGTACTGATTTCCGTAAATATATTTGTTTCCTATACAATAAAACTATCTTTATAATCTGTGCAATTATTATGCGTACATATTAATTATACAGCATTTTTTATATATTTTCAACTGATTATGTAAAATTTAATGAAAATCTATATTTTTTATTTCTAATATACTTGTATTTATAATTAATAAATACTTAATTATATTATTAAACTCTGTTATAACCTTATAAATTTAATTTTATTTCTATTGACTTTTTTAATTAATTTTGTTATCATAATTATGCTTTTACTTATGCGGGAATAGCTCAGTTGATAGAGCGATGCCTTGCCAAGGCATAGGTCGCGGGTTTGAGCCCCGTTTCCCGCTCCAAATGTGCGATGTATTCACACCGCAATGAATAATTAATAGTGAATAGTTAATAATGAATAATCTCTAATTTATAAAGTAGCACATTTGGAATTATTCACTATTCATCATTAATTTTTCATTATTCATTAAATTAAATTTATTTTATATTTATTAATTTATATAAAATTTATTTTAAATAGTGGATAATAAAGAATGAATAACCTTTGATCTTATAGAAAATTGCATATAAAATTATTAATTATTCATTTTTTACTATTCATTTGCATATAATATGGTGTAATAAATTAAACATACGGCGTTGTAGCCAAGTGGTAAGGCACGAGTCTGCAAAACTCTGATTCGGCGGTTCGAATCCGCCCAACGCCTCCAAATGTGCGATGTTTTCACATCGCAATGAATGGTTAATAGTGAATAATGAAAAATGAATAATGAATAATCTTTAATTAGTAGAGAAACACATTTGGAATTATTCACTATTCATTATTTATTAAAAATACTAATTTTTAATATTCTATATATTTTTTTATCCAACTTTCGAAGAAAGGTTTTATTCTATGAAGGAAAATCTATTATTAGAACAATCATTAAATTTTGCATCTGAAATTATTAAATTACAAAAATTTTTATTAAAAGAAAAGAAAGAAACAATTATTTCTAAACAAATTATTAGAAGTGCCACTAGTATAGGTGCAAATATTAATGAAGCAAATTATGCAAGTAGTAAACCTGATTTTATTTCAAAATTCCATATTGCCTTGAAAGAGTGTGCAGAAACAGAATATTGGATTAGATTACTTGAAAAGTCTGATTTTATTAATTGTGAATATGCAGAAAATTTATTAACTAAATGTTTATCGTTAAAGAAAATGTTAGTATCTAGTTTAAATACAGTAAAAGCAAAAATGTAATGTTCGCTTGAAATATGAGTTTTATACTATTAATTTTCTTTTTAAAACAAATTATTCTTCTTCTACATCTAACAGAGAAAATACTTCTTTGTCATTATTTAAACCTATAATATTCATAACAACGCCTTTTCCAATAATATTACCATCTAATCCTTTTATGATATCACTTATAGCATTCATAGTATTTCCTGTAGCATATATATCATCAATTATATAAAAGTTTTTATTTTTGTATGTACTATCAATTAATTTAGGTAGTTCTAATTGATCTTTCCCATATTCTTTTTCGTAATTGAATTCAGTTTCAACCGTTGTTGGAGGTAGTTTTCCTTTTTTTCTAACTGGTATACAGCCTATTTTTAGCTTTTCTGCAATAGCTACTCCAAATAAAAAACCTCTTGCCTCAGGTACTACTATGTAATCTATATTTTTATCTTGTAGTTCTTCTTCGAATTTTTTTATTATTTCTGAAAGTACTTCTTTTTGTATAATAAGAGGTGTTATATCAATAAATTCAATTCCGTTAATTGGAAAATCCTTTTGTGTTCTTATATTTAACTTATTCTTTAAATTATTTTTTAATATCTTCATAAATATAAATCCCCTTTTAATACTTTTATATTTTATAATAATTGCTTATATTATAACATATATGTCAATATAGACCTTTTAAAATATCTCTCTTAAACAGTCAAAAAGATAATCTTTAATATTTTTTCTTTCTATATAACTGTTTGTTAATATTTCTTTATCAATTAATTTTTTTTCACCAACATAAACAACTAAACTTCCCACTTTAGTATTAATACTTACTGGCGCTTCAAAATTAATTTGCTTGTTTTCAATGCTTACATTTATATCTTTAACTTCATCTTTTTTTATCGGATAAATTATATCATTATTATCTTTTAATTTTATTTTTACATTACTACTTTTCCCTTTATAAACATATATGTTTTTTTCATTAATTTTACACCATTCATTAAACTTTTCGTCTATTATTTTTCCTAAATCAACTAATTCATAATTAGAATATGTATATTCTATTAGACTTATTGAATCTTTTGTTCTGAATTTTTTAGTATCAGCTCCTAAAACTACTGTTATTATATTAAATCCATTTCTATCTGCAGAAGTAACAAGGCATCTTCCTGCCCCATTTGTAAAGCCCGTTTTTACTCCGTTTACTCCATTTAGATATCCTAAAAGTTCATTTGTATTATTTATTGTCTTACTATATCCATTAATCGTTACTGTGTAGGTCTTTGTATTTACTACTTGCGAAAATTTTTCAATATTTAATGCATAATCAGCCATTAATGCCAATTCAT
>CANQWF010000003.1 GCA_947627485.1 uncultured Clostridia bacterium | reverse complement strand
AACAAAAATATTGAACGAGAATATGACAACACTTTTTAGAAAAAAGTTGTTGCATTGGGAACGGAAAATTTGCAAAATAAGTTTTTAATGGAAAAACTTGAAAAAAACTTGATTTTTTCTAAAAATTGGTATATAATAACGTAGCAAATGAAAAAATAACTAGAAGGGTGGGAACAAATCCCACTCTTAAATTTTGAAAAGGAGAAAATTAGTTGGCAAATATTGAAGAGAAAATTGAAAAATTAACATTAAAAACAATTAATGATTTAGGATATGAACTGTATGATATTGAATATGTTAAAGAAGGAAAAGACTATTTTTTAAGAATATACATTGATTCAAAAAATGGTATAGACTTAGATGATTGTGAACTAGTAAGTAACAGTATAACTGAACTTCTTGACAGAGAAGATTATATTAAAGAACAATATTTTTTAGAAGTATCTTCCCCAGGAGTTGAAAGAGTTTTAAGAAAAGAAAAACACTTAAGAGACAACATAGACAAAGAAGTTCAAATAAAACTATTTAAACAGATAGACGGACAAAAACAATATAAAGGGATACTAAAAGATTTTGATAATGACTATATAACTATCTTAAATAATCAAGAGATGAAAATAGATAGAAAAAATATATCACAAATAAAAACAGTATATAACTGGTAAAAGAAAGGATGAGAAAAAATGAAATCAATTGAAACTAAAGAATTAATAACCGCAATTGAAGAATTAGAAAAAGAAAGAGGAATAAGCAAAGAATATTTGTTAGAATCATTAGAAACTGCCTTAGTTACAGCATATAAAAGAAATTTTGATTCAGCTGAAAATGTAAAAGTAACAATGGATGCAGAAACAGGTGATATAAAAGTTTATTCAGTAAAAGAAATAGTGGAAGAAGTAGAAAATGATATGTTACAAATCAGCTTAGAAGATGCAAAAAAAGAAAATAAAAAAGCAAAAGTTGGAGAAACAATTGAATTTGAAATTATACCTAGAGATTTCGGTAGAATAGCAGCACAAACAGCAAAACAAGTAATTGTACAAAAAATCAGAGAAGCAGAAAGAAATATGGTATTTACTGAATATAATGATAGAAAAGGTGAAATAGTTTCTGGAATTGTACAAAAAGCAGATGGAAAAACAGTAGTATTAGATTTAGGAAAATTGGAAGGAATTATGCTTGTAAAAGATCAAATACCTACAGAAAATTATAAAGTAAACGACAAAGTAAGAGCTTATGTAGTTAGTGTTGAAAAAGGAATTAAGGGTGCACCACAAGTATTAGTTTCAAGAAGCCATCCAGATTTTGTTAGAAAATTATTTGAATTTGAAATACCAGAAATATACGAAGGATTAATTGAAATAAAAAGCGTAGCAAGAGATGCAGGTTCAAGAAGTAAAGTTGCAGTTTATTCTACTAACGAAAATATTGATCCAGTTGGTTCATGTGTGGGTCAAAAAGGAATTAGAATCCAAAATATAATTAATGAATTAAAAGGTGAAAAAATTGATGTAATTGAATGGAATGAAGATCCAGCAATATTTATTTCAGCAGCGTTATTACCAGCACAAGTAATGGCGGTAGATATAAAAGAAGAAGAAAAATTTGCTCAAGTTATAGTTCCAGATGATCAATTATCTTTAGCAATTGGAAAAGCAGGACAAAATGCAAGATTAGCAGCAAGATTAACAAATTGGAAAATAGATATAAAAAGTGAATCTCAATTTAGAGAATTATTAGAAAAACAAGAAGATGATGAAACTGAAAAAGTAGACGATGAAGATGAAGAAACAGTAGAAAGCTAAAGATTGACATTATTAATTAATGTAGGAGACATAGACCTTTAAGAAAAGACTATCTTTGTAGATAAGATTTGTCACCAAACATTACAAAGATTAAAAAATTAAAAATCGAAAGGGATATATATGAAAAAAATTGTACAAAGAATGTGCATGGGATGTAATACAAAAAAAGACAAAAGGGAACTTATTAGAATTGTTATAAATAAAGAAGGAGATATTTCACTAGACAAAACTGGAAAGTTAGCTGGAAGAGGAGCATATATATGTGATAACATAGATTGTCTAGAGAAAGTTATAAAATCAAAAAGATTAGAAAGAGTTTTTAATACTAAAATTGATGAAGAAATTTATAAAAATTTAAGGGGTGTAATTATTGATAAGTAAAACAGAAAATGGACTTAAGCTAAAATCAAATTGTGGGGGTGATATTATTGAGTAAAATTAAAATACATGAAATAGCAAAAAAAATAGGAGTAAATAGTAAAGAAGTCTTAGAAAAAGCTTTAGAATTAGGTTTAGATGTAAAATCGCATATGAGCAGTGTAGACGAAGCAGATGCGAAAAAAATAGAATCAAAGTTTTCAGGATTAAAAAAGGAAACTCAAAGTAAAAAAGAAGGGCCAGTAATTATAAGAAGAGCAGTGATTGTATCAGATGATGAAAATGATAAAATAAAAGAAGAAAAGAAAACTGAAAGGCCACAAAACAGAAATGTTGGTTTTATTGAGAGAGAAAGAAAAACAGATTATAACATAGTATATAGAAACAAACCAAATAAACCTCTTACAGTAAGTGAATTATTTGGAAAGAAAGATAAAGCAGAAAAACCTAAAGACGAAGTTAAGGTAGAAACAACAAAACAAGAAGTTGCTAGTACAGATGAGACCAAAGAAAATGTAATACATGAAAAGCCACAAATACAAAATGATAAAAGAAACAATAATACTACCCAAACAAGACCATATAACAATGGAAATAGACCTTTTAATAAAGAAGGATATAATAATAGAACATACAACAATGGAAACAAACCATTTAATAGAGATTTTCAAAACAATGGAAATAGACAGTTTAATAGAAATGGTCAATATAATAGACCATATAATAATGAAAACAGGTCATTTAATAGGAATGGTCAAGGACAATCAAATTATGGCAGAAGACCTCTTGATGAAAGAGGAATTGAGAAAAATATTAAAAACATAATGTCAGCAGATGTTGGTGAGAAAGAAAATGTAAGAGAATATTCAAATAGATCTATTGATAAACAAAAAAATAATAGATATGAAGAAAGATCAAATAAAAAATCTTCTAAATCAAGAAGAGGTGGATATGAAGAAATAAGTACCCATAAATTAAAAGATTTAAAACAAGAAAATAGATTATCAAATATGTTTGACGAAGGATCAATGCTTGACTATTATGACTTAACAACAACAAGAGGAAGAAGAAGTAAAAAGAAATTATCTCAAAATGAAAATAGAGTAAAACAAAAAATATTTGATTTAACAGATATTACAATACCAGAAACAATTACAGTTAAAGATTTAAGTGCAGAACTTAAGAAAACAAGTAGTGAAATTATAAAAAAATTACTAGGATACGGAATTTTGGCAACAATAAATAATGAAGTCGATTTTGATACAGCATTTTTAATTGCTGAAGAGTTTGGTGTAACAGCACATAAAAAAGAAGTAGTTACAGATGAAGATATACTATTTGATGATAGTGAAGATAAAGAAGAAGAATTAAAACCAAGACCACCAGTAATTGTTGTTATGGGACATGTAGATCATGGTAAAACATCACTTTTGGATGCAGTAAGAGAAACAAATGTAATAGAAGGTGAAGCAGGAGGAATTACACAACATATTGGTGCATATAAAGTTGAGATAAATGGAAGAGAAATTACATTTTTAGACACTCCTGGTCATGAAGCATTTACTGCAATGAGAGCAAGGGGTGCACAAATAACAGATATAGCAATACTTGTAGTTGCTGCAAATGATGGAGTTATGCCTCAAACTGTAGAAGCTATTAATCATGCTAAAGCTGCAGGTATACCAATAATTGTAGCAATTAATAAAATAGATGTAGAAGGAGCAAATCCAGATAAAGTAAAACAAGAACTTGCTGAATATGATTTAGTTTCCGAAGAATGGGGAGGAGACACAATATTTGTGCCAATTTCTGCAAAGAAAAGAATAAATATAGACAACTTACTAGAAATGGTATTACTTGTAGCTGATATGAAAGAATTAAAAGCTAATCCTAAAAAACAAGCAAAAGGTGTAGTTATAGAAGCAAAATTAGACAAAGCAAAAGGACCAGTAGCTACAATGCTTGTACAACGTGGTACATTAGATGTAGGTGATACAATATTAGTAGGTTCTGTTATTGGTAGAATAAGAACAATGACAAACGACAAAGGAAAGAAAGTTAAAAAAGCAGGACCATCAACACCAGTAGAAATAACAGGACTTGCAGAAGTCCCAGAAGCAGGAGATACATTCTATGAAGTAAAAGATGAAAAAACTGCTAAACATTTAATGGAAAGAAGAAAACGCCAAGCAAGGGATAAAGCTTTAAATGCAACTACAAAAGTTACATTAGATGACTTATTTAGCCAAATAGAAAAAGGAAATTTAAAACAATTAAACATTATAGTAAAAGCAGATGTTCAAGGTTCTGTTGAAGCTGTAAAACAATCATTAGAAAAACTATCTAATGATGAAGTAAAAGTTAAAGTAATACATGCAAATGTAGGTGCAATAACAGAAAGCGATGTTACACTTGCAAATGTTTCAAATGCAATTATTATTGGATTTAACGTAAGACCACAGCCAATAGCAAAAGACATGGCTGAAAAAGAAGATGTAGAAATAAAAATGTATTCTGTAATATACAATGCTATAGAAGATGTTGAAGCTGCAATGAAAGGAATGCTTGATCCAGTATACAAAGAAGTAATAATCGGTAATGCAGAAGTAAGACAAACATTTAAAATTTCTGATGTTGGTACAATTGCAGGATGCTATGTAACAAATGGAAAAGTTGCAAGAAATGCAGGAGTAAGAGTATTAAGAGATAATGTTGTAATACATGATGGCAAATTAATATCATTAAAGAGAATGAAAGACGATGCAAAAGAAGTAGCTTCAGGATATGAATGTGGAATTCAAATAGAAAACTATAATGATATTAAAGAAGGAGATATAATTGAGGCTTATATAATGGAACAAGTAAAACAATAGGGTAAAGCGAATGAAATCAGGCATCTTGTGGCTTACAAACTGTATAAAAATTTTTTCAACATACAGCGTATAGTTTCAAAAATTTTTATTTGTTTTCCTAGCAATATACCTAATTTGCTTCGCTTTATAATACAGATTGTGCAAACGCACACCTCCGGTTTTTTACTTCAATTTGCCTAGCAATACTCGTTTTTGATTAGTTTCTAAAGAAAAAGTAGTAATTACCTAATTTGCTTCGCTTTAAGAAAACATGAAGGGAGATAAAATGAAAAGACAAGGTGGAAGTAATCGTCTTCGGTAGAATAAATGAAGAATTAAAAAGAGAAATAAGCAATATAATTAATTATGAAGTTACTAATTCAAATGTAACAGGAATAATAAGTGTAACTTCTGTAAAAATTTCTCCAGATTTAAGATATGCTAGAGTTTATGTGAGTATGCTTAATTCTAAAAATATTAAACAAACTTTAGCAGGACTAAAATCTTCTTCTGGATTTATTAGAAGTAGAATTGCAGAAAAAATAAATTTAAGAGTGACACCCGAATTAGTATTTGAATTAGATGATTCAATGCAATATGGGGAAAAAATAGATACAATATTAAAAGATATAATGAAGGACATTAAGCCAGAAGATAAAGGGTAGAAACATAGAAAACTTATACATTAGAAAAGGAGAGTAATATGACTTTAGATAATATTATAGATGAAATAGATAAGGCTAAAAACATTGTAATACTTACACATGAAATGCCAGATGGAGATGCAATTGGAAGTAGTCTTGCTTTATATATTGGACTTAAACAATTAGGTAAAGATGTAGATGTAATTATTCCAGAATATTCTAAAACATTTGAATTTTTACCACATAGTGATGAGATAAAAAAAGAAGGAAGAAATGAAAGATATGATTTAGCTATAGCATTAGACTCAGGTGATATAAAAAGATTAAATGGATTTGCTACATATTTTGAAGATGCAAATACAAAAATATCAATAGACCATCATAGTTCTAATACAATGTTTGCAGATTATAACTTTGTTAATCCTACAGCACCAGCATGTAGCCAGATACTAATTATTGTTTTAGAAGCATTAGGTATAATTATTAACAAAGAAATTGGAACTTGTCTTCTTACAGGAATAATTACAGACACAGGTGGGTTCAAATACAAAGGAGTAACAGCAGAAACTTTTGAATTTGTTGCAGAACTTTTAAATAGAGGAGTAAATGTTTCTGATGTATATAAAAAAGTGTTACAAGTAATATCCAAAACAAGATTTAAACTTATGCAAATAGCTATAAATAGATTAGAATTTTTAGAAGATGGAAAATTAACATTTACATATATAACTAAAGAAGACGAAGAAAAAGTTGGAGCAGGAAATAATGATCACGATGGAATAGTAGAAATAGGAAGAGATATAGAAGGAGTTGAAGTTTCAATATTTTTAAGAGAAGCTGATAATGGATATAAAATTTCACTTCGTTCTAATGAATATGTTAATGTTTCAGATATATGTCTAATATTTGGCGGAGGCGGACATATAAGAGCTGCTGGAGGAAATATAAATCTTCCATTTGAACAAGCAAAAGCAAAAATAATAGAAGAATGTAAGAAATACTTAAAGGAGAATAGATTTGAAAACTGACAATAATAGTAGTTTAAATGGAGTAATTATAATAAATAAACCCAAAGAATACACATCACATGATATAGTAAATATTATAAGAAAAAAACTGAATATTAAAAAAGTAGGACACACCGGTACGTTAGACCCTAATGCTACCGGTGTTTTACCAATTTTAATTGGAACAGCAACAAAAGTCTCAAAATATTTAGTAGAACACGATAAAGAATATATTACAACAATAAAATTAGGTAAAAAAACAGATACAGGAGATTCAGAGGGTAAAATTATAAAAGAAGATAATAGCATTAAAAATATTAGTAAAGAGCAGATAGAAAGTGTAATTAAAGGTTTTATAGGTAAGCAAAAGCAAATACCACCTATTTATTCTTCAATAAAGATAAATGGAAAGAAACTTTATGAATATGCAAGAGAAGGAAAACAGATAGATATAAAGCCAAGAGAAATAGAAATATATAATATAAAACTTAAAGAATATAATAATTGTGAGATAACAATTGATGTAGCATGTTCAAAAGGCACATATATAAGAACATTATGTGAAGATATAGCAGAAAGATTAGGAACAGTAGGATATATGAAAGAACTTAAAAGAACAAAAGTCGATAGGTTTAAGATTGAAAATTCAATTACATTAGATAAATTAGAAGATGCAAATATAGAACAAAAAATTATATCTATAGAAGAAATATTCATAAATAAGATGAAACTAGATTTAAATAATAGAAAATTAGAATTATTTTTAAATGGAGTACAGCTAAGTTATGAGTTGGAAAATGGAGTATATAGAATATATAATAACAATGAATTTATAGGTTTAGGAATTATAGAAAACAAATTATTAAAAAGGGACGTAGTAATTTAAAAAAAATTGTGATACAATTTATATATAAAATTAAAAATTAGGGGGTTTACAAATGACGGGTGTATTTAGTTATTTAATAACAATGTTTGCAGGAATGTTTTGGTTACTTAGAATAGTAGTTGCATTTACTTATTCATTAGCAATTGATTTTCCAATTGTTCCATTAAATTTTGCTACAGAAATAATTTTATTATTTCTTACATTAGTTTGTATGATATTTATTATAAAAAGAAATATCATAGGGGCTTTGGTATATTTTGTAGCTTATGGCTTATATTTTGGTACAGACTTCTATAACGGAATAATGAATATAATTAATGGACAAACAGTTATATCAGATTATTTATCATTATTTGTATCATTTATTGGAGTAATAATACCACTCTTAACAGTATTAGACATATTCTTAAATAAAGATAGAACAGGAGCAGCAAGAGACAAAAAAACAGATTGGTTTTATAAAAATAAAGAATATGATAGAAAATTTGACGATAGAGCAGATAGAAATCAATATAAGTTTTGAGATGATGTTGTATGAATAAAAAAGTAATAATATCTTTAATTATAATAATAGTAGTAATTTTAATAGGAACTATAGGTATAATTATTATTAAAAATAATGATACAGAAATTCCAGATGATTATATAGCAGTATTTAATGGGGGAGCTGGAGAAGTTACATATTCTACTTATGTATATAAAATTGATAATGGACAAGCTAATTATGGATTTAAATATATAAATACAATTAATACTACTAAATATTGGGGTAGTTCAGAATCAAATTCAGAAATAACAAGTAAAGGAATAGTAAGCTGGACTGATGAAATTTTTAAAATTGCCGAAGAAAATAATGCATATTCATATGTAAAATTGCCAAATAATGAAAAAATATATTCAATACAAGAATTTATATATATGTTTTCAATGGATTAATAAAGAAAGGTGAAAAAATGGAGAATAGTAAAATCAATATCAACTGGTACCCAGGTCACATGCTTAAAACAAAAAAGCAAATAATTGAAGATATAAAATTAATAGATGTAGTTATAGAAATATTAGATGCAAGAATTCCTATATCAAGCAAAAATCCTGATATGCAAAAAATAATTGCAAACAAAAAGAGAATAGTGATATTAAATAAAAGTGATTTAGCAGAAGAAAAAGAAACAAATAGATGGGTAGAATATTATAAAAAGAATGGAATTAAGGCAATTATAGCTGATAGTAATTTAGGAAAAGGTATAAAAGAAACATTAAAGCAGATAGAAAATATAATGGAAGAAGATATGCAAAAAGCAGCATCTAAAGGTAGAATAAAAAAGAACATTAGAGTAATGATACTTGGAATACCAAATGTAGGAAAGTCATCATTTATAAATAGATTATGTAATAAAAAAACTACAGTTGTAGGGAATAGGCCAGGTGTTACTAAACAAAAACAATGGGTAAGAATTTCAAATAATATAGAACTATTAGATACACCAGGTGTACTTTGGCCTAAGTTTGAAGATGAAAATGTTGCATTAAATCTATCATATACTGGGTCTATAAAAGATGAGATATTACAAACTGAAGAAATCGCATTTAATTTATTGATTTATCTATATAATAATTATAAATCAAATTTATTTGAAAGATATAAATTAACAGATGAAGATATTAATTTAGAAGATGAAAATGAAAAAATATATAATATTATGAACTCAATAGGCAGGAAAAGAGGAGCAATAGTATCAGGGGGAAATATTGACGAATCAAAAACAGCAGCTATAATATTAAATGATTTTAGAAGCGGAAAATTAGGAAGAATAACATTGGAGAAAGTATATGAAAAATGAAACAGAAGTAAATTTAATGTCCCCACTTACATGGGCATATGTGGGAGATAGTGTATATGAAGTATTTATTCGTACGCATCTAGTAGAAACAACAAAATTAAAGCCACATAAATTACATATAGAAGCAATTAAATATGTAAAAGCAAAGGCACAAGCTGAAAAACTAGAAGAATTGCAAGAGATTCTTACAGATAAAGAAAAGGAAATAGTAAGAAGAACAAGAAATACAGAAAACCATCACTTGCCAAAAAATGCAAATCCAGCAGACTATATGTATGCAACAGCATTTGAAGGTTTAATAGGATATTTATATTTGACTGATCAAAAAGAAAGGTTAGAAGAAATATTAAATAAATGTATATAAATTTTTAAATTGTATATTGACAAAAACAAATGTTTGTTATATTATATCATCATAAATAATGAGGTGATAATATGATAAACACATTACATATAAAAAATATTGGAATTATAGATGAGATAAGTATAGATTTAAATAGTGGTTTTAATGTTTTAACAGGAGAAACAGGAGCAGGTAAAACCCTTATAATAGACTCATTAGAAATACTAGCAGGTGGTAGATTTTCAAAAGATATGATTAGAAAAGGTGAAAATTATTCATTTGTTGAAATGAGTGTATCAAATAATAATAATGAAGATATTATATTATCAAGAGAAATAAATATAAATGGAAAAAATCTATGCAAGATAAATGGAAGAATGGTTACAGTTGCAGAACTCAAAAATTTTATGGCTAAAATATTAGACATCCATGGACAACATGACAACCAGTCCTTATTAAATTCTAATGTACATATAAAACTTTTGGATAAATATGCTGGAAGTAATTTAAAAAAATTAAAATTAGATTATTTAGAAAAATATAATAAATATAAAAGATTAAAAGATGAAATTTTAAAAAACTATGGAGATGATAAAGAAAAGCAAAGAAAATTAGATTTGCTAAGATATCAATCAAAAGAAATTGAAGAAGCTAGTTTAACAAAAGGAGAAGAAGAAAAATTAGAAGAAAAAAAGAAAAAAATATTAAATGCAGAAAAACTTTCTAAAAACTTAAGCATAGCAGAAAATGAAATATTAAATATATCTACTGATTCTATTACATCTGCTATAAAAGCATTGGAAAAAATAGAAGATATAAATTGTCAATATAAAGATATAGCAGAAAAAGTAAGAAGCATATACTATGATTTAGAAGACATTGGAAGAAGTTTATCAAGCTATTCAGAAGATATATACTTTGATGATAGAGAAATCGAAGAAGTAGAATCAAGACTTAATCTTATATCTTCAATGAAAAGAAAATATGGAAATGATATCGAAGAAATTTTAAAATATAAAGAAGAAGTAGAAAAAGAAATTTATGAAATAGAAAACTTAGAAGAATATACAAATAAGTTAAAAGCAGATTTACAAAAGCTACAAAGCGAAATGATAGATATATGCAAACAAATGCATCAAATTAGAGAAAAAGTAAGTAACATATTAGCAAAAGAAATTGAAAAAGATTTAATTGATTTAGAAATGAAAAACACTAAATTTAAAGTAAATATTGATTATAATGAAACATACGAATTTACAGAAAATGGGCAAGAGAAAATAGAATTTTTAATAATGACTAATATTGGAGAAGAATTTAAACCACTTACAAAAATTGCATCAGGTGGTGAGATGTCAAGAATAATGCTAGCCATAAAAAAGGTACTTGCAGATGTTGATGAAGTAGAAACTCTAGTATTTGACGAAATAGACACAGGAATAAGTGGAATAGCAGGTAGTAAAGTTGCAGAAAAAATGAAAGAAATAGCAAAAACTCATCAAATAATATGTGTAACACATTTAGCAACAATAGCAGCAAAAGGTGATAACAATTATTATATAAACAAAGAAGTAACTAATGGAAAAACAAAAACTAATGTATATTTGTTAAAAGATAATAAATTGGTTGAAGAAATTGCAAGAATTGCAAGTGGAGAAATCACAAAAGTTTCAATGCAATATGCAAAAGAATTAATTAGTAAAACATATTGATAAATTGTTGTTTGTTTCATGTTCGGTGAATTCAGGACAGTCCCAAAAATCCCCAAAATTGGTGATTTTTAGGGACAGTCCCTAGAATTCCCCAAACACAAACCACAATTTATATTTTAACCAATATGCAAAAATCACTATTGACAAACATATACAAACAATGTTATAAATATATTTACATGGCCCGTTGGTCAAGCGGTTAAGACGCAGCCCTCTCAAGGCTGAATCATGGGTTCGATTCCCGTACGGGTCACCAAAATATTTATAAGTATAAGTTATAATTTTTATAATAAAATAGAGTATTAATAAGATACTCTATTTTAACATTTATAAATAAAAATATTTTAATATTAAATATATAAAAAATAATTTCTAAAACTATTTCTAAATTTTATTTATTGTGATAGTATATAATAAATAAAACATAAGATAATTTAAATATATAGTTTGGGCTATATATTTAGTAAAGGGAGTGTATGCTATGCCAAATGTAAGATTAGATTTAAGTTATAGTGGAATAACGGAAAAAGAAATTGCTGAATATGAAGGAAGAGTCAACGAAATATATGATGATCTAAACAAAAAAGCAAAAGATAAAAATGAATTTGTAGGATGGCTTAAATTGCCAAGTAGTTATGATAGAAAGGAATTTGCTAGAATAAAAAAAGTTGCAAATAAAATAAGAAAAGATTCAGAAGTTTTTGTAGTAATAGGTATTGGAGGCTCATATTTAGGAGCAAGAGCTGTTATTGAAAGTTTAACTAGCAATTTTGCAAATATGCTTCCAAAAAATATTCGCAAATCACCACAGATATTTTTTGTAGGAAATAGTATTAGTCCCAATTATATAAATGAACTAATAGATTGTATAGGTGATAAAGATATATCAATAAATGTTATATCAAAATCAGGAACAACAACAGAACCTGCAATAGCTTTTAGAATATTTAGAGAGTTTTTAGAAAGTAAATATGGAGCAGATGAAGCTAGCAAGCGAATATATGTAACTACAGATAAGAAAAAAGGAGCTTTAAAACAGCTTGCAAAAGAAGAAGATTATGAAACATTTGTAATACCAGACAATGTAGGTGGAAGATATTCGGTTTTAACACCGGTAGGACTTCTTCCAATTGCAGTAGCAGGAATAGATATTGATAAGATAATGGAAGGTGCAAAAAATGCACAATTTAACTATTCTGATAACAGTATAAGATATAATCAATGTTATAAATATGCAGTAGCAAGAAATATATTATATAAAAAAGATAAAAATATAGAAATATTAGCAAATTATGAACCAAAACTACATTATTTAACAGAATGGTGGAAACAGTTATTTGGAGAAAGTGAAGGAAAAGATCAAAAAGGAATATTCCCAGCAGGTGTAGATTTAAGTACAGACTTACATTCAATGGGACAGTATATACAAGATGGAAGAAGAAATCTTTTTGAAACAGTAATAAATGTAGGAAAATCAAAAACAGATATAAAAATAAAAAGAGATGAAGACAATATTGATGGACTTAATTTTATAGCAAATAAAACAATGGACTATGTAAATAAAAAAGCAATGCAAGGAACAGTTGAAGCACATGTAGAAGGAGGAGTTCCAAATATAATTATAAATATAGAAGAATTAAACGAAGAAACAATTGGAGAACTAATATACTTCTTTGAACTTGCTTGTAGCATATCTGGAAATATTTTGGGAGTTGATCCTTTTAATCAGCCAGGTGTAGAAGCATACAAAACAAATATGTTTAGATTACTTGGAAAACCAGGTTATGATAAAAAATAAATTTAATATATAAGGATAAAAAATGAACAAAATTATATTAAAAATATTAATAATTATATCAATATTAATAATTATTTTTGGAATTATCTCAGCAATAGGGACAAAAAATCAACTTATAAATGCTGGTATGCCTACTGAAAAACAATATGTAGACGGAACAGATATGACTGCTTTTGTAGATGCTTTTGCACAAGTAGGTGCAGGATTAATGGCTATTATTATAATAATGTATAGTGTTTTAATAGTAGGTGGTATTTGGATTGTATATGGAATAGTTTATTTAATTATAAAAATAATAAATAAATGTAAACAAAATAAGAAATTGCATAATTTGTAGAAATATGTTGTTAAATCGACATAAAAGTGCTATAATAAAAATACCTAGCGTAGCTAGAGTTTATTATTAAAGGAGAAGAGACTTATGAGACACATTAAACGGAGCAGATTTCACGAACAAACAAAAATAGCTATAAACAGCTATTACAGTGAGGATTATGAATCCAAAATCATACAAGCTCAAATTAATGAGATGTGGAAAGAAAGAGAACGGCAGGAACAAGAAGAAGCGGCTAGAATAAAAAAAGAAATTGACCGCGCTTGGGAAGAATATTATGCAAAAAACAGTGGTTATGATTTTGATGCTGAGGAGTCAGAATCTTATGAAGAAGATGAGCCCGAGATGATAGAACCTTTATACAAAAAAAGTAAGAAAAGGTCAGATCGAAGAAGATCAACTGTACGTGCAAACAGGCGATTGTCCAGAAAGACAGAAAATGCCAAAAAAAATTTGAAGAAGAGATATGAAGATGACATGAATAATTTCTTATTCCATTCAAGTGAAGAAATTAAGCTTCGTGCAGAAAGATGCAATGCCCTTCAAAAAAGGGTAAAGCCATTGCAACGTTAACTCCTTTAAAGGGATGCTCAAAAGAGCATTCCTTTTTCTTTATTACAATATTGACAAAAATTAAAAATATAGTATAATAATAAATAGTTAAATAAAAGACTATGATGAGACAAAGTAAGATAATAATTACCAAAAGAGAGGATTAGTGGATAGCGCTGAAAGCTAATCTTGGAAAATGTATCTGAAAAACTACCTCGGAGTTTCTAACTCAAAAGTTAGACGTGTAAGATGCGATAAAATCTTTAAAATTAAGTAAAATAAAGGGTGGAACCGTGCAAAAAATGCACCCCTAATAGATAATTTAATCTATTAGGGGTGCTTGTTTTTTAAAGGAGGATATATGTTAGTATCTATAGGAACAAGGAGCCTGCCAAAGGTTACAGCAATAACAAGAGCATTTTCAAGATATCCAGAAATATGGATGGAAAATGAAGATAAAATAGAATATCAAATAATGCCAAAAGATGTAAGGAAAGACGAAAATCAAGGACAAGAAAAGGATAATTTTTCAGGAGTTTCATGCAATCCAATGTCACTTACAGAAACAATTAATGGTGCAAAAAATAGAGCAAAAAATGCTTATGAATATGCAGCAGAAAGAAACCGGCACATGTAGTTTTGGAGTAGGAATAGAAGCAGGAATGTATGAAGTTAAAGAAGTAGATACAGGATATATGGATGCAAGTATATGTGCAATATATGATGGTAAAAATTACTATTTAGGGTTTAGCCCATCATTTGAATATCCACAAACAGTGGTAAATAGAGTATTAAAAGGCGAAGAACTAGGATATATGGAGGATGTGTTTGGCAGTACAGCAAAAGGAAGAAAAGGCGCAATTGGGGTACTTACAAATGGAAGAGTATATAGAGATGAACTAGAAGAGTATGCAGTAATCATGGCACTAACAAAAATTGTATCTAGAGATATTTATAATAAATAAATGTAGGGGTCGCTGCCCACAGCGACCCGAAAAATATTAACGTAACATTGCGGGTCGCCGTGGGCGGCGACCCCTACATAAAGGAGAGAAGAAATGATAAAAATTAAATTAAAAGATAGTTCCGAAATGGAAGTAGAAGAAAACTTAAGTGTATTAGAAATAGCAAAAAAAATAAGCGAAGGATTAGCAAGAGTTGCAACTTGTGCAGAAATAAATGGAGAAGTTGTAGATTTAAGAACAATTGTAAATAAAGATTGCAGTTTAAACATATTAACATTTGAAAGTGACTTAAATGGAAAAAAAGCATATTGGCATACAACATCACACATAATGGCACAAGCAATAAAAAGATTATATCCAGAAATCAAATTAGCAATTGGACCATCAATAGATAATGGCTTTTACTATGACTTCGATACAGATAAGCCTTTTACACCAGAAATGTTAGAAGCTATCGAAAAGGAAATGAAAAAAATTATAAAAGAAGATTTACCAATAGAAAGATTTGAACTTCCAAGAAAAGAAGCATTAGAATTAATGAAAGATGAACCATATAAGGTAGAATTAATAAATGACCTGCCAGAAGGAGAAACAATATCTTTCTATAAACAAGGAGACTTTACTGACCTTTGTGCAGGACCACATCTAGCAAGTACAGGAAAAGTAAAAGCAATTAAATTACTTTCATCATCAGGAGCATATTGGCGTGGAGATGAAAAAAATAAAATGTTGCAAAGGATTTATGGAATTTCTTTCCCTAAAGCAAGCCAGCTTGAAGAATATGTAAACATGATAGAAGAAGCAAAAAAAAGAGACCATAGAAAACTTGGAAAAGAATTAGATTTATTTTTCTTTGATGAAACAGCGCCAGGAATGGCATACTGGATGCCAAAAGGATTTACATTAATGAATACATTAATTGATTTTTGGAGAAAAGAACACCAGAAGAGAGGATATCAAGAATTTTCTGGACCACAATTAAATAGTAGTGTGCTTTGGAAAACATCAGGACATTGGGATCACTATAAAGAAGACATGTTTGTTTTAACAGATGCAGATGGAAATGAACAAGCATTAAAACCAATGAACTGTCCTAACTCGATAAAAATATATCAAACTAAATTAAGAAGTTATAAAGACTTGCCACTTCGTTTTAATGATGTTGATGTAATTCATAGAAATGAAAAATCAGGACAGCTAAATGGCTTATTTAGAGTAAGAATGTTTAGACAAGACGACTCACACAACTATGTAACAGAAGAACAAATAGGAAGTGAAATAAAAGATATAATAGAAATTGCAGATAAATTATACAAAGTATTTGGATTAGAATATAAACTAAGTCTATCTACAAGACCAGATGACTTTATGGGAGAAATTGAAACATGGAATAGAGCAGAAGCAGATTTAAAGAAAGTTTTAACAGATATATGTGGGGGACCAGATAAATTTGCAATAAACGAAGGAGATGGAGCATTCTACGGTCCAAAAATTGATATAACAATGAAAGACTGTCTAGGAAGAGAATGGCAAATGGGAACAGTACAACTTGATTTCCAACTGCCACAAAGATTTAATCTGCATTATATAGATAAAGATGGAAACAAAAAAACACCAATAATGATACACAGAGCAATTTTTGGATCATTTGATAGGTTTATAGGAATTATTACAGAACATTTTGCAGGCGCATTTCCAACATGGCTAGCACCAGTGCAGGTTAGAATTTTACCTATAGCAGATAGCCATAAAGAATATGCAATAAAATTAAAAGAACAATTTGAAGATGCAGGTATACGTGTAGAATTAGATGAAAGAGAAGAAAAAATAGGATATAAAATAAGAGAAGCACAATTACAAAAAATACCATATATGTTAATAATAGGAGACAAAGAAGTAGAAGCAAAAGCAGTAGGAGTAAGATCAAGAAAAGACGGAGATATTGGACAAATGAGCATAAAAGACTTCATAAACAAAATAAAAGATGAAGAGAAAACATTTGCAAAATAGGGAAAAAGGGGCTAGGCCCCTTTTTCCCTAAAAATTAAAAATTTAATTGTAGAATTAAAAATAATATGATATACTTTCTTAAACAAAAGAAATTAAATTAGGAGGAATAGTTTATTTTGGAAACTAATGATAATATTGCTGAAAAATTTAACTATATAGGTTTAGATTTAGACAATATACCGGAGTCAATAAGAGAGTTTGAACCTTTAGATTATAGACCTTCAAAATATAATGATGAACATATATATAAGGTTTATAAATATGTAAATGTAAATGATATTCAAATATTACTTACTCCTACGAATAGATTATCTAGTATAACAGAAAAATACGGAAAGGCAGTTCCACTTTATGAATTCCTAACACCAGATAGTACGGAAAATATAGAAAGACATACGAAGTTTTTATCTATGTTATCTAATATGGATATAGATAAAATTGAAGAAATAGAGTATGAGCAAAATAGATTAAATAAGAATATACCATTTAAAGTTAAATACGCAAAAGATTATCTATGGCAAATATATTATTCAGAATATACAAATAAATATTTTATGCTTGTTACAACAGAAGATTTAGAGTATTCAGCATTTTTTTATGTATTAAAAAAGCAATTGCAAAGTGCAAAAAAGAGAAAAAAAGAAAAAATATATGTACCAATAAGTTATACAGATTATAGTAGAGAATACCTAAACAGAATGCAGATTTCTGATATAGAAAATTATTTATGGCTTTTTACAAAAGATTGGCCATTAGTTTATGAAGTGTATGACAAAGATGAAAATCTAAGTATGCACATAATAGGAAAAGCATATGTATATGATGATATACAAAGCGACTATCGAATTATTTTAGAAAATAAAGAAGAAGCTATAAAGTTTTATAAATTATTAAAGGCATTATTTATAATGAAAACAGAAGTACCACATCATTATGATATTAAATTGTCAATTAATGATAAAGGAAGTATAGAATTTAATATAAATAATAAAAAAGTAATATATGAAATTTTATCAAGTTTTGTAAAAGAAGAATATTTAAAAGCTGAAGAAGAAAAAATTAATTTAATAGAAAATAAGACAAAAAAAGAAAAAGAATTAGATAAACTACAAAAGAAATCTATAAAATTAGAAAAGGATTATTTAGAAAAGGAAAAACAAATAACAACATTTTTAGAATGTAAGAAGACTTTTTTTGGACGAGTTAAATATTTCTTTAAGTATAAAAAAGTAAGTTTAAGTAAGCAAGTAGATAAAAAAGAAAAAGAACAAGAAATAAAATTGATAAGAATAAATAAGTATGCAGATGTAAAAAGCAATTATACTTTAGAAGAATTAATAGAATTATATAAGCAGATAGATAAAGAAGAAATAAAAGTAACTAACTTAGATTTAGATATAAAAGCAATAAAGCAAAAAGTAAAAAACTTAACAGACAAGGTAAAAAATGCTGTACTATATATAGAAGAAATAGACAAACATAAAAAAAGCATATTTGAATTCTGGAAATTTACCAATAAAGATAATGCATCAGAACTTCCACAAGGTAAAGTAAAGGAAAAGAAAGAAGAGAAGATAAAAAAAGTTTTTGATTATGAATATGACTTTGAGGATTTAGCAATAAAATTAGATGAGACACAAAGAAATGTTCTTACAAAAGAAGAATTAAACAGTATTTATCTAACAACAACAGTTATTTTAAAGGATATTAATAAAATATCAAAAGGCAAAAAAATAACCAAAGAAGAACTTGATGATATAAAAAAATTAGTAATAGAAGAAAATACTTTATTAGAAAAAGAAAACTTTGATATATTTGCTGGGATGGCATATGATAATAAAGTAAAAACATTAGCAAATAAAAAACATAGAGAAGTTGAAAGAGATATATTTAGATTATTAGATGTAAACAAAAATACAAAAATAGCTGATTATACTAATTTATTAGAAGGAATAATTAATAATTTAAAATTGGCTTTTGAAAAAATAAAGCTACCATTAGAGCTGTCAGTATATAAAGCTGATACATGTGAGTTCAAAGATAATAAATATAATATCTTTAATTTAGAAGGTAAAAATGCAATAGATAATATTTTAGAAAAAAATTTAGATAGATTTAAGCTATATAAAATAAACTTAAAAGAAAACACACCTATTATAGCACTTACAAACATAGTATATTTTGAAAATCATAATCAAACGCTTCCACTTGGAATGAATGTATCAGAAAGTATTTTATTAGATAATGATTTAATGGATTTAGAATTAAAATCTAATCAAGAAATAAAGATGGTATCTTACAAAAATCCAGAAGATAAATTGTCAGATATAGAAATAAAAACAATTGATGTAGAAGAATATGATATTAAAAAGTGATTAGATAAATTGTAGTTTGTAGAAATGTTTAATTGGTTCGTAGGAAAGGTTAATAATTATTTGTTTCTCAGTTACGCGATCCAGCTTTCGTTACATGAAACTGTTGTTGCTTTTAGCAACTTACAGTTTCAGTAACGGAATTCGCGTTGGAAACAAATAATTATAACCTTTCCTAAAGAACCTAAAAAACAAACAACAATTTATTTAAATAATTACTCAAATTATAATCCAACACTTGTAAATAACAAAAACATATTGTATAATAAAAAACACAATAAATATGCCGATGTGGCGGAACTGGCAGACGCACTAGACTCAAAATCTAGCGGGAAACCATGTGGGTTCGAGTCCCACCATCGGTACCAGAATAAAAACATAGCAAAGCTATGTTTTTTTATGCAAAATAAAAAGGTGGGCTCGAAAAGGAGGGTGTCAAGTTTTGCGTCGGTTAAGGCCGACGAGAAACTTAGACAAAAATAGTCCAGTGGACTATTTTTCCGACGCGGCCCAAAGGGGAGTCCCACCATCGATACCAGTCTGGATGATTTTATAGTTCTATAAAAACATCTATGTTTATATAATGATATAGTTTATTTGAATTTGTTGGAAAAAATAGCCAATATATACACAAATACTTGATTTTGCAGATAAAATATAATATAATTCAATAAAATATATACAAATTAATTCTCGTATAACGAATGTAAGGAGGAAAATTCTATGAAAACAAGTAAAAAAATCGAGATATGGGCGCGGATAGGACAAGTGACTTTTTGGCTTTTTTGCAAATTTTTTGCAGACCTTCAAGAGCAATTGCCAATGTACGAAGCGACTGAACATTCTGGAACAGCTACAGAGTTTGTATTGGCAGTATTTTGTTTAATTCTTGCAATTCTCTTTTCAGAAGCAATAGTAAGATTAATAAGCTATTTTGCAAAACTTCTTGATAAGTAACTTAATTTCAAAATAAACGGGAAACTTTAAAACAATTTCTCGTTTGTTTATAATCTAACGTAAATATTCTTCTTAATGTGCCATGTCATTATTGATTTTCAACTTTTTTTGAAAAATCCTATAAAAAAACTTCGACCAACGACATATCTGTTCGAACTAACAGAACGGATAGAAAAATATTATCCAAACTATAATTTGATAAATAACAGAAATAATCTTTTATGTTTTCATTGTAATATTAAGACTTTATTGATATAATTTTAATATAAAATAGAAAATTTAAAAGGAAGATATATATGAGAGCTAATAAGCAATTAATAAAATATAAAAATAATCCTATAAAAAAATTTATATATAGTTTACTTGCTAAGTTTACAAATAAACATACTTTTCCTAGCTTATTAGATAAAAATATTGAGAATATGATTAATCAAGAATTTCCAGATGAAGAAGAACAAACACAAGTTAAAAAATTATTGAAAGAATTATTGACAAGAAATCATAACCTATTAGATACTTTAAATATTAAAATGTTACGAAATGATATTGTAAAGTTATTTGGAAAAACTAAATTAGAAAGAATAATTAATGATCCTACATTACAAAATAGTATCTTAGAATTATCAGAGCAAGAATTGCAAACTTATTGTTATATACTAAATTATAATACAACAAATTTTTATGAACGCATTAGTAATTTAAGTCCATATTCTTGTAAGAATATAGATTTGAAAGAGTTTCAAAGTTTAACTGAAAAAGAAAGATTAAAGGCTGTTAGCATCATATTAAGTAGTGAATTTAACTTAGGTAATTTAAGTGAACTAGATACATATTATGAAAAAAGAAAAGCAATTTGTCAAGAAATAATTTCTAATCCAAAAAAAGTAGAAGAAGAATATAAAAAAAGTATGGATTCTGAATATGAAATTAGTGATTTTCCATTTGAATTATTATATGAAATGCAATCATTGACTGAAATAGATAGAATTAAATATGCAATTATTGAAGCTAAATATGGTATGAGTTTAGAAAAAGCAACTGTTCTATGTAATGCTTTTGGAGAAGATATTGATGGAATTGATCAATCTGAGGAAACAAGAATTATAAAAGAATTAGAAAATATATTACAAGAAACTGATATTGAAAAATTAAGAACTATTGATTTGGACGAAAACTTTAAAAATTACGAAGGTACTATTAACATTTTTCCAAATCTTAAAAACGCATATACACGTAAATATCAAGAAACTTTATATCAAATTGATGAAAAAGATTACATTGGTTTACAAAGTATAAAACTAAAAGGAAAGAAGAGAACTGATTTAAAAATTTATAATGTTCTAGGAAAAAATAATGATAGAGCTAATTTTAATATGATTTTAACTTCATTGGGAGGAATATATTTCCATAATCATAATTACGATGATTTAAATGCAGATTGGGATAGACAAGATAAAAATCATACTATTTCTTGTTCATATGTAGGGAATGATTTCCTTGGAGTCGTTGATGATACTTATTTACTAGCTTTTTCAGATATTCAAGAAAATGAATTATTACAAGCTAGAAATCAAGATGCTGGAACTGTTGATTATGTATTTGAAAAGTGGGAAGATCTAAATCAAAATAGATTTTTACTTCCGCAAAATCAAATTAATTATTCCAAACGTTATAACGAATTATTAGTTGAAAGAAAAGTTGAAAAAGATGATAAATTAGTTAATAGGAAACCTAGTTTTGTAGTATTTATAGCAAATACCATTGAAGATATTAATGATAAAAATAATGATAGATGGTATGCAGCGAAAAGATTGGCTGCTTCATTAGATATTCCAATTGCAGTAATAGATGGGACTCAATGTGCAAAATTAGAATTTGATAAAGTATTAGAAATGTGTAGAGCAGTCAAAGAAGAAAAAAGAATGGATTTAATACCTAGTATACTCCATAAAATAGAAAATAATAGAGCTGCTCAAACGGGAGAACTTGGAGTTGTAAGAAATAAAATTTTTTCTGATGAAAAAATAAAAAATTGTTTAGAAGAAGTTATAGGAGGGATAATAACATCTGATATAGGTACATTCAATCAAGGAATTGAAGAATTTGTGAATACAACAATAAAATTAAAAAACACTCATTTACAATATTCTGATACTTCTACTTTATTAGAAGAATGTAAAACATTTAATTATGATGATTATATAAATAGGTTAAAAGTATTATATAGTTCTAGAAATGGATTAAATGGAGACAACTCTGTAGAAGCAGGAAGAAAAACAAATGATAAACAACTAGAACAACATAATCAAGAAATAGAGCGTTAATTAGTAAAAATATTAAATTTTGAATTGATACAAACATATTGGTAAATATGGCATTTAGTTTTGGTATGCTAGAGAATTTATGCCTATTTTGCAATATAAAAAATATTAGAATTTAAAATAACCAAATATGGAAGCCTTAGTTGACAAATATCAAGCTTGAAATGGTAGAATTTAATATATTTTTTTGATATATTAAATATAAAGAAGGTGATACAAATGAAATTTGGTGAAAAAATAATTAAACTTAGAAAAGAAAAAGGACTTTCTCAAGAAGAGTTCGGAAACAAAATTAATGTTTCAAGACAGGCTGTATCTAAATGGGAAAATGGCGAGGCAAAGCCAGATACAGATAAAATACAAGAAATTATTAAAAAGTTTAATGTAAGTTATGAGTATTTACTAAATGATGAAATTGAAAATGATGGAGAACATTCTAAAGAATTTGTTAAAAAAGATAAAAAACACAAAATCAAAGGTATTTTAAAAGTAATATTAATAATATTTATTATATATTTATTAATATGTGTTTATAAATTTATAGCTTTTTATAGATTTTATTCAATAGCAAATAGCTTTTCAGAAAAAAATTATATGATGGATAAAAACATATATATTACATCATTAAGAGAAAATGCAAATAATAAAGTTGGTATAATAAGAGTAGGAAATAAAATACTGGAAGAGACATATCATTTTAATGAATCAAATACTGAAAGTATAAAAACTCAAATAGTATATACAGATATTGATAAAAGAGAAGCTTATGAATTATATTATAGCGAAGATAAAGGAAAATATATTTATCATGATAGAAAAAAAGATATGATAAATGAGAATGAAATAAATAAATTATTTGAAGATAAAAATGCAGTAAAAGAGAATACATTATCTAGTATTCCATCAAGTTTTAAACAAATATTACTAGCTTCTATTAATCCAATGTATTACTATGTAGATATAGTGAATCGTGAGATTAGAACATATTCATTAGCGACCAAAACAAATATAACAGTTAAACTTTCAAGTGATTATTTGTTAGAAAGAACAAATTGGAAATCAGATAATGGAAATTCAATGGATGTGTTATATAGTTATGATTATGTTCAAGATCATTTTAGAGAAATAGATAACCCACTAGAATTATATAAAGATAACATTATATTTGAAGAATAGTAAAACATATAAACACAAGATGAGCATATGTAGAATAGTTTTTTGCTAATGCTCATCTTGTGTTATTGTGTAGGAAAAAGTAAGCTTTTATCTTAAACACATATAAGATTTTTCCATTTTAAAATCTACAAATATTTCTTTAATGTTTCTACACTATCTTCTTGCATTACAACAAAATCGTTCAAAATATTTTTTACATCCTCAGCAGCATTATTATTTTGATTAATCAAACGTCTACCTTCTATAATTCCCATATTAGTACCTTGCATTAATAATTCTGACAATTTAGAAGTAGTGCTATCTGTCATAGTTTTCATTTGTATTCCATACCAAGTCATCATTTTATTCATAGCATTTGTTTCATGTGGTTCTTTGTCACTATAATTAGAATATAAATTATTAACTCTTCGAGATATATCTCTATATTTATTATATTCTGTATCAAGAACTTGTTTAAATTTATCATCAGAGACTTTGTCTGACACATAAGAAATAGCATTCATACCCATAGTAGCGCCTTTATTAATTTCATCTAAAATGTTCAAATTTTGATTTTCCATATATAAAAACCTCCATTAAAAATATAAATATATTATTTACCAAAATCATATAAATATTACAAAAACAGTAAGAAATCTATTTGTTATATCTTGAATAAATTTTATATATAATATAAAATAAAAGAAAACACTAATTAAAAATATTAATATGCATATATTAAGGGAGCAAATATATGAAAAAGAAAATAGTTATATTATTAATAATTTTAATCATTATTGGTATAATTGGAATAGGAGGATATTATCTATATGAAAAATACAAACAACAAGATCCTTTTGAATTAGAATGGGTAAATACTTACTATAATTATATGAGAGAGAATCATGAAAAACTAAAGATAAATCAAAATGGTTTAAAATATTATCGTGAAAATGAAAAAATAGAGTTTTGTGAAATAAATAACGTTAAAAACCCAGTAATGTTGTATAATTATAAAGAACTAGGAGTTTGTTTTACAAATGTTTTTTACATCAATGATAAGAATGAAGTAAAATTACTTGAATTATTTAAAAAAGATTTTAATGTTGAATGTTTATATGACATTGAAAATCAAGATTATGAATATTATGCTTGTGAAATATCTGGTAATATGGAAAAGTATACTAAAATTTCAGAAGGTATAAAAGTAAACGAATACAAAAATAATGAGACAAAAGAGATTATTGATAATGTATTTGAGTTTTCAACAGAAGAAAAGGAGTCTGTTACTACATTAAATGGAGAATTACTTGAGATTTCAAAATTCAATGAAAAATTTATAAAAACAACTATAGTAGAAGATAATTGGAAAGATATTAATTTTGATAATTATGAAGATGGAATAAAAAAAGACTTTGCTACAGCAGTAAAAAATATGAAAAAAGCATTAACTGAGGATGTAAAAGAAGAAGTAAATACAGAGAAAACTGAAATTCAGCAAACAAAAGAAAAAATGGCAAGAGCAATACAAGAGATAGAACAAAAGAAAAAAGAAGAGGAAGAAAGAAGAAGAGCAGAGGAAGAGGCTAGAATAAAAGCCGAAGAGGAAGCAAAAAAAGCAGCAGAAGAAGCTAAAAAGAAGGAAGAGGAAGAAAGGAAGAAGAGAGAAGAAGAACAAAGAGCTCAAGAGCAAGAAACACAAGAACAGACAAGTAATCGGAAATTATACATTAAAATATGGAACATATAAAGGAATTGATTATTGGACAGAAGGTGATCCATTAAGTAAATATGAAATAACAATTATATTAAAAGAAGATGGAACATACACCCAGACGAATTTAGTTACAGTAGCAGGAGTAACAGAAACATATTCGGGAAAATTTACAATAAGTAATGTACAAGGTATAGGAAAATTTATAACATTTAGTGCTAATGATGGTGCATATCAAATAACAGGAAACAATCAATTTACAAGTACAACAGGGGCTATAATAAAATATGTAGAAAATTAAAGAAATTTAGCAAAAAGGATTTCAATCCTTTTTGCTAAAAAATATAAAAAAACTATTGCAATTTATATTTAGTATTTGCTATAATATTAAAAGTGTAAAATAAGTAAAAAGAGGTAGAAAAATGAAAAACTATGTAAGAAAAGCCAATTTAATATTAATTAAAGAAATTTTCTTAATAGTTGTTTTATTTTTATTTATATTTTAATAAGGAATATATAGTTCCTTATTTTTTTGTACTATATAATTAATGAAAGGATGAAAAAATGAAAGAATTTAATAGAAAAATAATACTAGAAGATGGAGAAGAGTACCTAGGATATGGATTCGGTGCAGATATAGAAGCAATATGCGAAATAGTATTTAACACATCTATGGTAGGGTATCAAGAAATAGTTTCAGATCCGTCATATACATATCAAATGGTAGTAATGACATATCCTTTAATTGGTAACTATGGTATTACAGATGATGACTACGAAACAAAACAGCCTACAATTGGTGGATTAATAGTAAGAGAATATAATGATTTACCAAGTAATTTTAGATACACAAAAACTTTGTCAGAATATTTAGAAGAAAATAATATTCCAGGAATATATGGAATAGACACAAGAAAATTAACTAGAAGTATTAGAGATAAAGGAAGCAGAAAAGTAATAATAACAGACATAAATACAAGTAAAGAAGAGGCTTTAGAAAAGTTAAAAAAACATATTTCACCAAAAGATGCAGTAAGTAAAGTAAGTTGCAAAAAAAAGTGGTATTCAAGAACAGCAAATGCAAAATTCAATATTGTTGCAGTAGATTGTGGAATTAAATTAAATATAATAAGAAGTTTAAACAAAAGAGGATGTAATGTAACAGTTGTACCATACAACACTCCATATGAAAAAATTGTTGATTTAAAACCAGATGGAATATTTTTATCAAATGGTCCAGGAGATCCAGAAGATGTAACAGAAGTAATAGAATTGGTAAAAAAACTTAAAGGAAAATATCCAATATTCGGAATATGTTTAGGACATCAAATGATATCTTTAGCATATGGTGCAAAAACATATAAATTAAAATTTGGACATAGAGGTGGAAACCATCCAGTATTAAACTTAAAAACAGATAAAATAGAAATTACTAGTCAAAATCATAGTTATGCAGTAGATGAAAAGTCTATCAAAGGAACGGGATTAGAAGTAACACATAAAAACATTTTGGACAACACTATAGAAGGTGTAGAATGTATAAAAGATAAAGTATTTAGCGTTCAATACCATCCAGAAAGTGCACCGGGACCACAAGACTCAAGTTATCTATTTGATCAGTTTATAAACATGATGACTTAAAACGAGGGACATTCCTCAATCTAAGGGACTGACCTGAATTTTCGTTAGAAAATTCTAGGGTCTGTCCCCTAAAAAAATGTACATATAAAACTAATTACAAATGTTGTAGGGGTCGCACCCTTGGGCGACCCATGTATAAGAAAGGAGAAAGCATAATGCCAAAAAGAAAAGATATAAAAACAGTACTCGTAATAGGCTCTGGGCCAATTGTAATTGGACAAGCTGCAGAATTTGATTATGCAGGAACACAAGCATGTTTAGCTTTAAAAGAAGAAGGATATAAAGTAATACTTGTAAACTCAAATCCTGCAACAATAATGACAGACACAACTATTGCAGATAAAGTATATATGGAGCCATTAACATTAGAATATGTAGCAAAAATAATAAGATATGAAAGGCCAGATGCAATTCTTCCAGGAATAGGTGGACAGACTGGTTTAAATATAGCCATGCAATTATACAAAAAAGGAGTTCTGCAAGAATGCCAAGTAGAATTACTTGGAACAAGTAGCGAAAGCATAGAACGTGCAGAAGATAGAGAAAAATTTAAAGAATTATGTGAAGAATTAGGAGAACCAGTATTAGAATCAATAATTGCACATTCAATAGAAGAGGGGTTAGAGGCAGCACATACTATTGGATATCCAGTAGTATTAAGACCAGCATTTACTTTAGGAGGAACAGGTGGAGGATTTGCAGATAATGATGAAGAACTAAAAGAAATAGTAAAACATGCAATAAAACTTTCACCAGTTGGACAAGTATTAGTAGAAAAAAGCATAAAAGGATATAAAGAGATAGAGTATGAAGTAATAAGAGATAGTAATGATACAGCAATAACTGTATGTAATATGGAAAATTTAGATCCAGTTGGTGTGCATACAGGAGATTCAATTGTAGTTGCACCAAGCCAAACCCTAACAAACAAAGAATATCATCTTTTAAGAGATAGTGCCTTAAAAATAATAAGAGCATTAAAAATAGAAGGTGGATGTAATGTTCAGTTTGCATTAGACCCACATTCATTTAAATATTATCTAATAGAAGTAAATCCAAGAGTATCTCGTTCATCAGCATTAGCATCTAAGGCAAGTGGTTATCCTATAGCAAGAGTTTCTGCTAAAATTGCAGTAGGAATGAGATTAGATGAAATACAGCTTGCAAATACACCAGCAAGCTTTGAACCAACGCTTGATTATGTAGTATCTAAAATTGCAAGATTTCCATTTGATAAATTTGTGCTTGCTTCTAATAAATTAAGTACACAAATGAAAGCAACTGGCGAAGTAATGAGTGTTGGAAGAACGCTAGAAGAAAGTTTGCTTAAAGCTATAAGGTCATTAGAGATAGGCGTATGTCATATTCATATGAATAAATTTGATAGTTTTGAAACAGAAGATTTAATGGAATATATAAAAGATGGAACAGACGATAGAATATATGCTATAGCAGAATTAATAAGAAGAAAAACAGATTTGGGATTAATATATAACACAACAAAAATAGATATGTTTTTCCTAGAAAAAATTAAAAATATAGTAAAAATGGAATACAAAGTAAAAGAAAATATTGGCAGCATAGATATATTAAAAGAAGCTAAAAAAATGGGATTTAGTGACAAATATATTGCAAACCTATGGGGAAAGAAAGAAGAAGATTTATATCTGCTAAGAAAAAAAGAGAATATTTATCCAGTATATAAAATGATAGATACTTGTGCTAGCGAATTTGAAAGTTATGTACCATATTTTTATTCTACATATGAAGAAGAAAACGAATCAATTGTTAGTAACAAAAAGAAAATTATAGTATTAGGAGCAGGACCTATAAGAATTGGACAAGGTGTAGAATTTGACTATTCAACAGTACATGCAGTAAAAACAATAAAGTCTGCTGGATACGAAGCAATAATAATTAATAATAACCCAGAAACAGTATCTACAGATTATACAACAAGTGATAAGTTATATTTTGAACCATTAACAGTAGAAGACGTAATGAATATAATTGACTTAGAAAAACCAGAAGGAGTTGTTGCAGCACTAGGAGGACAAACAGCTATAAATCTTGCAATGCCACTTGCAAAACTTGGAGTAAAAATAATAGGAACAGATGTAGACGCAATAGAAAGAGCAGAAAACAGAGATAGTTTCGAAAAAGTTATGGAAGAATTAAAATTATTACAACCAAAAGGACAGGCTGTAACAAATATAAAAGACGGAATAAGGGTAGCAGAAGAAATAGGATATCCTGTACTTGTAAGACCAAGCTTTGTATTAGGTGGAAGAGCAATGCAAATTGTTTCAAATAGAAAAGCATTAGAGAAATATCTAAAATCAGCAGTTGAAATAAATGTAGACCAGCCAGTTTTAGTAGATAAATATATAATAGGTAAAGAGTTAGAAGTGGATGCTGTATGTGATGGAAAAGATGTATTTGTACCAGGTATAATGGAGCATGTAGAAAAAACAGGTATACACTCAGGAGACAGTATTAGTATTTATCCAACATTTAGTGTAAGTAAAAAAGCAAAGGATACTATATTAGACTATACAGTAAAACTAGGATTAGGTATTGGAATTGTAGGTTTATACAATATACAATTTATAGTAGATAAAGAAGAAAATGTATATGTAATAGAAGTAAACCCAAGATCATCAAGAACAGTACCATTCATATCAAAATCAACAGGATATTCGCTTGCTGACATAGGGACACTTGTAATGCTTGGAAAAACTTTAAAGGAACAAGGTATAACTTTAAGTTATCCAAAAGAAAAAGAAAAATGGTATGTAAAAGCACCTGCATTTTCATTCTCTAAACTAAATGGAATGGATACATACTTATCACCAGAAATGAAATCTACAGGTGAAGCAATAGGATATGATATAAAACTAACAAGAGCATTATATAAAGCACTTCAGTCTGCAGGAATGAACTTAGCAAATTATGGAACAATTTTAGTAACAATTGCAGACAAAGATAAAGAAGAAGCACTTCCATTAATAAGAAGATTTTACAACTTAGGATTTAACATAGAAGCAACAAGAGGTACAGCAAAATTTTTAAAAGAACATGGAATAAGAACAAGAGTAAAAAAGAAGATAAGCGAAGGTAGCGAAGAAATATTAGATTCTATGAGAAAAGGATATGTTAATTATGTAATAAGCACAAGAGATGTAGACGCAATAGACCAAGAAACAGATGGAAGCATTATAAGAAGATGTGCAGTAGAAAATAATATTGCTATGTTTACAGCCCCAGATACAGTTAGAGTATTGCTAGATGTACTAGAAGAAATTACACTATGTATATCAACAATAGATGAGTAAATGGTAGTTTGTGAGAGGAAAATCCTAGGGACTGTCCCTAAAAATCACCAATTTTGGGGATTTTTGGGACTGTCCTGAATTTTCCGTGAAACAAACAACAATTTATATAAAGAAAGGAGATTTTTATGAAACATTTAATTGATATAACAGATTTAAATGTACAAGAAATTGATGAATTAATTAAAACAGCTAAAGACATAATTGAAAACAAAGAAAAATACTCAGAAAAATGTAAAAACAAGATACTTGCAACACTATTTTTTGAACCAAGTACAAGAACAAGACTTAGTTTTGAATCAGCAATGTTAGGACTTCGGAGGAAATGTAATAGGCTTTTCATCGGCGATGAATAGCTCTACAGCAAAAGGGGAAAGTGTATCAGATACTATAAGGACAGTAGGATGTTATTCTGATATTATAGCTATGAGACATCCAAAAGAAGGTGCTCCAACACTTGTTTCACAAGTTTCTACAGTACCAGTTATAAATGCAGGAGATGGTGGACACAATCATCCAACACAAACATTAACAGATTTATTAACAATAAGTAAAGAAAAAGGAAAACTTTCTGATTTAACTATTGGTTTATGTGGAGATTTAAAATTTGGAAGAACAGTACATTCCCTAATAACGGCAATGACAAGATACAAAAATATTAAATTTGTATTGATATCTCCAAATGAACTTAAAATACCAGATTATATAAAAGAAGAAAAATTAAAAAAGAATAATATAGAATATATAGAAACAAATGACATAGAAGAGTATATAGACAAATTAGATATTTTATATATGACAAGAGTCCAAAAAGAAAGATTTTTTAATGAAGCAGATTATGTAAGATTAAAGGATTACTATATATTAACATTAGACAAATTAAAAAATGCTAAAAAGGATTTATGCATAATGCATCCACTTCCAAGGGTAAATGAAATAGCAAAAGAAGTAGACCAAGATCCAAGAGCATGTTATTTTAAACAAGTAGAATATGGTAGATACATCAGAATGGCATTAATTCTTAAATTACTAGGAATAAAATAAGGAGGAAATTTAATGAACATAGATAGTATTAATAATGGTATAGTAATAGATCATATAGAAGCGGGAAAGAGTATGGAAATATATAAATATTTAGGATTAGAAAATCTAGACTGTTCTGTTGCTATAATAAAAAATGTAAAAAGCAAAAAATCAGAAAAAAAAGACATAATTAAAATTGATAATGACATGGATATTAATATGGATATTTTAGGATATATAGATACAAATATTACTGTAAATATAATAAAAGACGGAAAAATAATAAAAAAAGCACATATGGAACTTCCTGAAAAATTAGTTAATATAGTTAAATGCGAAAATCCAAGATGTATAACTACTGAACAACAAGATGTCGATCAAATATTTGAATTAAAGGATAGAAAAAACAAAATATATAGATGCAAATATTGTGAAGCACAAGCAAAGAAAAATAATTCTATAATATAAAACACAACCACCGATTTTACCAGCGCATTTAGATGATATACATATGGGGGAAGTAAAAGAAATGTATAAAAAACAGCTACCTTAATACGCCCAAATATAATATGGGGACGCATGATAGCCCCTAATAAAAATGCACATCTCATTATATTAATATCATATAGTACACAAATTAAAATAGAAGGCAGGAGCACATCTCCTGCCTTTATGTATGTTTAAATAAAACACAATAAAACCAAGAAAAATGCTTCTGCCACATAAACTATAAAATTAGCTAGTAAACTTATTTCATTTGACTTTCAGCTTGTTGTATCATTTTTTTTACCATGTTACCACCGATTTTACCAGCGTCTTTAGATGATATATCACCATTGTAACCGTTTTTTAAGTTAACTCCAACTTCTGAAGCTACTTCATATTTGAATTTATCTAAAGCTTCTTTAGCTTCTGGAACTAATCTTCTGTTTGAATTTGATGTTGCCATTCTTTTCACCTCCTAGGATATGAATTAAAACATTTAAAAGCATGTTTGCTTTCAATATTATGATGCACAGTAAAAAGTTTTTTAAACTAGAAATTTTTGCTAATTTTTTGTTATTTGTTGTAAAAAAATAAATTAATGATATATAATAAATAATAAATTATGGAGGTCTAAATAAAAATGTATAAATTGATAACAATTGATATTGATGGAACACTTTTAAATTCTTATGGAGAAGTTAGTGACAGAAATAAACAAGCAATAAAAAAAGCTATTGAAAAAAATATAGATGTTGTTCTTACGTCTGGAAGAGTACCAAATGCAATTTTACCAATAGCAAATGAAATAAATTCTAATAAATACTTAATATCTGGAAATGGAGCAGCAATTTATGATATTCAAAAAGATGAAATTGTTTATAGCAACTATATTAGTAAAAAGAAAGTTTTAGAGATTATTGATATATGTGAAAAAAATAGTATGTTCTATAATATATATACAAACAATGAAGTTTTAACACAATCATTAAATTATAATGTTCTTTTTTATCATAATGAAAACAAAAAAAATCCAGAAAACAAAAAAATAAAAATAAATTTAATTAACAATTTATATGAATATATAGAAAATTATCAAGGAAATGATTTTTTAAAAATTACAATATGTGATAGTGATAAAACAGTTTTTAAAAGTATTATGAGTAAATTAAAAAATATTAGGGATATAGATGTTTTAGAGGTTGCTCACATGTCAAGAAAAATTATAAAACATGGTACAGATGATTTTGAAATTTCATATTTTTACACAGAGATTACAAACGAAAACGTAAACAAATGGTCAGCAATAGAAGAACTAATAAAAATACTTAATATAACAAAAGAGAATGTTTTAGCATTAGGAGATAATATAAATGATAAAGAAATGATAGAAAATGCAGGACTTGGTATAGTTATGGGAAATAGTTCTCCACTAATGAAAAAAATAGCTAATGGAGTAGTTGCAACTAATGATGAAAGTGGTGTAGCAGAAGCAATAGAGAAATATATAAATTAAATTGTTACACTAATATTACAAAAATATTATATTTAAATTACAATCGCCTTAAATGTTGTTTTTGGGGCGATTTTGATGTAAAATAAAAATACATAGTGGTCTTTGACGATTTATATTTAATTTAATAAAACAAAAGATCATTTAAGATTAATTAATAGTATTTAATATAAAATATATTAAGTCACTATATATGGGAGGAATTTAATATGGTAGCAAATCCAATGCAAAAAAGAACAAGAAATTCATTTTTATTAGGTATGATGATTACACTTATAATATGTTTATTATTATTTGCCGCATTTTACTTTTTAATAATGAATAAAAATAAAGAGAAAGAAGAAGAAAGAGGAATCGAAGTAACTGCATATGTATTAAATCAAGATGTAAAATCTGGTCAAACAATTACATCAGATATGTTTTCACAAATTACAGTATATTCTAACATGGTTCCAAGTAACTATATAACCCAACAAACAGTTAGTGAATTGATGCCACAAGATATAGATGGAAATATACTATATACTGCAAATCAAAACAATGAAGAAGTAATGTATATAGAAGTAAACCAACAAAATAGTGAAGGATATACCACAGTAGGAACTCCAAGTAATGGACAAGTAAAAATAAGAATAGACATGGATTCAAGTGGATATTACAGAACAAAACAAGGACAAAAAGAATATATCGAGTTTTATGATGTGCCAGTAATAGCAAAGGTAGATATGAAACAAAATACAATTTTAACATCAAGTGTTATAAATAAAAGCAATCAAGTAACAACTGATGATGTAAGATATGTAGAATATAATATGTTAGTTTTACCAACTACAATTACCGAAGGTGACTATATAGATATTAGATTAACACTTCCAAATGGACAAGACTTAATAGTAGTATCTAAAAAAGAAGTTAAATCTTTATTAGGAGATACAGTTGGACTAGAGCTTTCAGAAGGCGAAATATTAATGATGGAAAATGCTATTGTTGAAGCATATATTATGAGCTCTTCAAAACTATATGCAATACAATATATAGAACCAGGAATGCAAAATGCAGCATTAAAAACATATACACCAACAGAAGAAGTAGAAAACTTGATAAAAGCAAATGGAAATATAAAGAACGAAGCAAAAAATGCATTAGTTTCAAGATTTGATAAAAACATGAGAGAATATATAAACAGATCTAAAAATTCATATTCAGAAGAAGGACAAGCAAACTTAGAAGAAGGAATACAAGAACAAATAGAAAATGCAAAGGCAGCAAGAGAGGCATACTTATCAGGATTAACAAGTTATAGTGAAAATTCTAGTAGTGGTACAGAAACTAGCAACTAAAGAAAATAAATAGGAGGATATTAAGTTGAAAAAGATAGGATTTATAGGAGCATTTGATAAAACTGATTTAATAGTATATATAGCAAAAATTTTAACTGAAGCAGAAAAACGAGTTTTAGTTATAGACACAACAGTTTTACAAAGAGCTAGGTATATTGTACCTGCTATTGCTCCGATAAAATTCTATGTTACAGAATTTGAAAAAATTGATATAGCAGTTGGATTTAACAATTACGAATCATTAAATAAATACTTAGAAAACATAGAAGATAACTATGATATTGTACTAGCAGATATTGATTCAGCAGAAATGTTTGATACATTCCAAATGTCTAATGCAGAAAAGCTATATTTTATTACAGCATTCGATAATTTTTCGTTAAGAAAAGGAATGGAAATTTTAAAGAATATGACATCAAAAATTAAAATGACAAAAATATTATTCGAAAGAGATGTAGTTGAAGAAAACAATGAATACTTAAATCTTTTATCACTTACAGCACCTGTTGAATGGGAACAAGAAAAAATATATTTTCCATATGATCAAGGAGATTTAACAGCTATAATTGAAAACCAAAGAGTATCAAAAGTAAAGTTTAGAAATTTAAGTGACCAATATAGATATTCTTTGGAGATAATTGCTCAAGAAATAATTCCAGATGTAAAAGCTGGCAAAATAAGAAAAATTATAAAAAGCATATAAGGAGATATAAAATGGCAATAATTTCATTTTGGAGTGGTACAAAAGGAGAAACAGGGAAAACAGCATCAATTACTGCAATTGCAACTTTTCTTGCAGTACAGCATAATTATAAAATATTAATTTTAGATACCAAATATAATGATTATTCTTATCAAGACTGTTATTGGCAAGAAGATAAAACAATAAGCTTAATCCATAAGCAAGATGCAAAAACAAATATTGCTTCTGGAATTACAGGACTATCAAAAGCAATACTTAGTAATAAAACATCACCAGAAATAGTTACAAATTATACTAGAGTAGTATTTAGTGAGAATAGACTTGAGGTTTTATATGATACAGATGTACCAAAAGAAGATTATGATACATATAAAAAAGTATTTAAAGATATTGCTAAAATTGCAAGCAGATATTATGATTTAGTTTTTGTAGATATAGACAGTAATTTGGATAAACATACTATAGATTCATTATTAGAGGTATCAGATATAATAGTACCTAATTTATCTCAAAAAATAAGACAAATTAATAATTATATAGCCGAAAAACAAAACAATGTAATATTACAAAAAAAATTAATTGTACCGCTTTTAGGTAGATATGACAAAAACTCAAAATACACAATAAAAAATGTATCTAGATACATGAAAGAGCGTGAAAAAATTTGCGCTATACCATATAATACATTATTTTTTGAAGCATGTAATGAAGGAACCGTTGATGATTTTTTTATTAGATTTATAAAAATAAATCCAAAAGACAAAAATGCATTTTTTATTGAACAAGTAAAAAATGCTGCAGAAAGAATTATTTATAAAATACAGGAATTACGAATGAGAATGTAAGAGAGGTGTACTTAAATTATGAATGTTACAAATATTTTATTTACATTTGTAGTATTGATACTAATAGGTGTAGTAATTAGATATGTTATAACTAAAAACAAAAATGCAGTTGTAGAACAAGAAATAGACGTTGATGATAAAACATATACAATCGAAAAAATGATTCAATTTGTAAAAAAGAGACTAGATGAAATTACAAAAGTAAATCTTTATGATATTGGTCTTTCAGAAGAAGAATTGAAAAGAAGAAAAGCTAAAAAATACGAATTAAAAAAGGCTTTAAAAGGTTGTACATATGGAGATGTAAACGATAAAAAATATGTTAAAGAATTAATCTACGACTTGCTATACAAAGAATATGGAGTTACAGAAGTTAATATTTCTAAATCAATACCATTTGATGTTCCATCACTACTTACATCACAAGATAAATTTGATATTTTACTATATATGTATAAAAAAGATTTTGGATATGAAGCATTAACTCAGCTTATAAAAAAATACAACTTAGCTACATTAAAATATGTAGCAGGTGAAGCAAAACCATGTTATGTAATAACAAAAGAAGAAATAGATGAAATATACGAAAAAGAAAATTTAGTACTAAGTTTTCAAGACAAATTAAATGTGTTAGTTCAAAGAATATATCAACACTATAAAGGATATAGCAGTATAGACGAAATAAGAGATATGAATATAGATGGAGTTTCTGGCCGGAGTATCAGGACTTCCAGAAAGTTTCTTAAGTCAAGTTGCACAAACAGATGGAGATTATTTAAATCAAATTACAGAGCATAAAGTCCCAAGAGCATGCGATAGTATTTGGATAATGTTCCAAGGTAAATCAATTCGTTTAGGATTTCTTTCATTTGGAAAAGAAAGCGAACTAAAAAGGGTATGTCAAAATATATATAAATACAACAACCCAGGACAATTATCAGATACTAACGGATATAAAATAAATGAAATGAAAGACGGTTCTCGTGTTGTTGTTGTAAGACCATCAATGTCTGAAACATGGGCATTCTTTGTAAGAAAGTTCGACGTAAAGAGAGCAACACTAGAACAAATTGTTACAGTACCAGGAAAAGAAAATGCTATAGATTTATTAAAATTCTTGGTAAAAGGAGCAAGAATTATTTCACTTACTGGTGAGCAAGGTTGCCGGAAAAACAACAATGCTTATGGCAATGATTGAAAACATATACGAAACAATGAACCTTCGTATTACAGAAACAGCATTCGAGTTACACTTAAGAAAAATATATCCTACAAGAAACATACTATCAATGAGAGAGACAGAAACAATTTCAGGACAAGATTGTTTGGACGTACAAAAGAAAACTGACGGTAGTGTTAATATCATTGGTGAGGTTGCAACAGACCCAGTTGCATCTTGGATGATTCAATCTGCACAGGTTGCATCAAAATTCACATTATTTACACACCACGCAAAAACATTTCCAGACTTAGTTACAGCTCTTCGTAACTCAATGCTTAGATCAGGAGTGTTCACAGATGAAAGAACAGCAGAAGAACAAGTTGTACAGGTTTTAAACTTTGATATTCACTTAGTAAAAGACTTTAGAGGAAGACGTTACATAGAAAGAATAACAGAATGTATACCAGTAGAAGATAAAAATGAATATACTTTTGACCACAGAAAAGAAAAAACATTAGAAGGAAAGATGGACAAATTTATAGACAATGCAACACATTATTTTACTAAAGTTACAAATAGAGAGCTATATAAATATGTAAATATCCTAGAATATAGAAATGATGAATATGTTATTACAAACAAAATATCTGATTACAACTTAAAAGAGATGCGTAATAATATGGATGAATCAGACGTAGAAGAATTTGATAAATTTGTAGAAAGAAATTGGGGAAGTGCAAGTAAAGCAATTCCAGTATCTGCAACAGTAGAAGCTGATTTAGGTTCAAAAAGAAGAGGAAGACCAAAAAAGATTTAAAGAAAAATCAATTAGGAGATACATATAAAATCAAACATCACTAATCTACAATTAGGGGACATAGCTCCCCAAAAGTGGAAGTGACAAAAAGCTAAGCTATGTATCCTTACATTGTTGGAGGTGAAATAAAGCCATGTCTAACCAAATAATATTTTATATAATGGGAATAAGTGGTGGGCTATTTGTCCTTGTAATAATAGCTTATTTCGCCATGCAAAAAGTATTAGATAAATCTGATGTAAAAAGAATCAAAAAGTTAAGACAAGGAACTCAAGAAAAGAAATTTACATGGGATATTTTATATCAAAAATTATACATTTATTTTATAAGAATACCATTTTTAAATAGATATGTAATAAAACTTAGAAGAAAGCTAGAAATTATAAATGTAGATGATGAATATTTAACCAGAAGACAAACAGCAAAAATAGTATCAAATGCAATGTTAATAATTATTCCATTAACAGGATTTATAATATTCTTAACACATAACGATATATTATTACTATTAATACTATTATTATTTGAAGTATTCTTAATCGAAACAATAATGTCAGGAATGGTAGACAAATTAGATACAAAATTATTAAAACAGCAAGTAGGATTTTTTGCAGAAATAAGACATGCATATCATGAATACAACATGGTAGAAGAAGCAATATACGAGGTATCTCAAAATGACCAATTAGAAATATCAAGACAAGGAGAAAAAATATACGAAATACTAACATCAGATGATCCAGAAATGGAACTTGAAAAATACTATGATGTTGCACCAAATAGCTATCTAAAAGAATTTGCAGGTATATCTTATCTAACAAGGGAATTTGGTGATAGAACAGACAGTAATGGAGCATCATTATACTTAAAAAACTTAAACAATATTACAGAAGAAATGCAGCTTGAAATATTAAAAAGAGATAAATTAGATTATGTATTTCAAAGTTTATCAGTAATAGCTGTTGTCCCAGTATTATGTATGGAACCGCTAAAGCAATGGGCTATATCAAACTTTAATTTTACTTCTAGTTTTTACAATGGTAAATTAGGATTTATAATACAATTATTATTAGTAATAACAACATTTATATGTTATTTCCTAACAAGAAAACTAAAAGACAATACATCTAATAGCAATGACTATAAAGATCCAAATAATGTATGGCAAATGAAATTATATAAAAAACCTATAGCAAAAAAATTAATTGATTTGTTTATACCTAAAGAAGGAACAAAACAATATAAACAAGATGTAAACTTATTAAAAGATGCAGCATCAAAACAAAAGATGGAAACTTTATATGTAAATAGAATTGTTTCATTTATAGCAGTCTTTATAATATCTTTGTTCTTATTTAATCAAATACATAATGTAGCAATAGATTATATATACGAAAATCCAACTTCGGAGTATGATTTGCTTCGGAGCTATGACTGAAAAACAAGAAAAAGAGGCAATGGCACTTACAGAGCAAGATAATTATTTCTTAGATAAATTAAAAGGACAAAAAGCAGAATTAGAACAAGTTAGAGTAGAAGTTAAATACTCAGAATATTATGTAGATGCCACAGATGAGGAAATAGACGAAGCAGCACAAAGAATATACGAAAAATTAAAAGTTATAGATAAAGAATACTTAAGTTGGTTTGAATGGTTACTTGCATTTGGTTTTGCAGTTTTAGGTTATCTTGCACCAAAATTTGTTTTAATATTCCAAAAAATGATGAGAAAACTAGAAATAGAAAACGAAGTTATGCAATTCCAAACAATTATACTAATGCTTATGAAAATTGAAAGAGTAAATGTTGAAATGATATTAGAATGGCTAGAAAGATATTCTAATATATTTAGAGAACCAATAACTAGATGTGTAAATAACTATGAAGCAGGAGCATGGGAAGCGTTAGAAGAATTAAAAAATGATATAAACTTTGAACAAATGATACGTATAGTAGAAGGACTTCAGTCTGCAGTAGAAAAAATACCAATTCATGAAGCATTTGACGAATTAGACAATGAAAGAGAATATTATCAAGAAAAAAGGAAAGAATCAAATGAAAGATTAATAAAAAGAAAAGGTATGATAGGAAAAGCTATAGGATTTACGCCAATGATTGCATTATTTGTAGGATATTTAATTGTACCATTAGTAGCAATAGGATTAATAAGTATGACAAATGCATTTACTACAATGTCTACAATGAGTTAATAGATTAAAATTTAGAAGGAGAAGATTATGGAAAATGCATCAAAAGCCTTAATAATAGCAGGTGGAGTATTTCTTGCACTAATGATATTATCATTGTTAGTATATGTATTATCATCTATGACAGATTTTGCTGATGCACAAGATAGAGCAAAGCAAGTAAGTGAGATAGAAGAATTTAATAAAAGCTATCAAGCATATAACAAGCAAAAGATGTATGGAATTGATATAATATCAGTTGTAAACAAAGCAAATGATAATAATATAAAAAATAAGGACAATGATGAATATAAAGTAACTGTAAAGATTTTGGATAAAAGTGGTAAAGAAATAAGTGTAGATGAAAGTGATGAATTTAAACGAACAATTTTTAGATGTGACAGTATGGATGATAGTAATAATAATGGAAGGATAGATACAATAACTTTTACTCAAATCAAATAAAAGGAGAGAAATATGGAGAATGCATCAAAAGCCTTGCTTATAGCAGGTGGAGTATTAATAGCAATGCTTATAATTTCAATAGCAGTATTTCTATTTATTCACTTTAGAGATGTAGGTTCATCATACGATAGAAATATGCGGGACAAGCGATATAGAAAAATTCAATTTAAATTTCACAAAATTTGAAGGAAGAAAAGATATTACAATACAAGAAATAGTTAGTTTGGTAAACTGGGTAAAAGAATGGAACTCTAAAAGCGATTCACACATTAAGGTTACATGTCAAGTTTCAAGTCGGATTCGATATGACTACTATGAAGAGCTCATCGCTTATTGAGATAATTAAATCATCTGGTAATACTAAATATGAAATATCTATTGGCTATGATAATGGAAACATAAATTCAATTACATTTTCTTATGCAAGATAATAATACGTTACTAGATAAAGGCTTGTAAAAAACATAAAAAAATATTGCATATTATTGTAAAAAAAGATATAATTAAAGAAGGAAGGTCATTATGAAAAATACTTTTTTAATAACATTAGGAATAATCTTTATCATAATATGTATTGTATGTGCATTTCTTATAAATTTAAATGCAGAAAAACGCGAAATAATAAAAGAAAATATAGAATATGAAAAATATTTAAACAAACAAATACAAGGAACAGAGCTTGCAACAATAATTAGCAAAGCAGTAGATAATAACGAAAAAAACAATGTACAAAAAAATGAAAAAGGATATTATATAGAAAATGAAGATAACAGTATAAAAATAGATTTAAAAATGTCAACAATAAAGAAAACATACCCTATGGAAGAAATATATAAAAACAAAATAACATCATTTGTAGAAAACTTTAATACAATAAACTTTAAATGTACAAGCATAGAATATCACAATAAAACAGGAAGAATATCAAAACTTGTTTTTGAAGAACTTCAATAAATTTAGTTATCAATATTTTAGAATTCACATTCTAAAGATAAAATAAATAAAATTCTAAGGAGGAAAAGATTATGGAAAACGCATCAAAAGCTCTAATAATAGCAGGAGCAATATTAATAGCAATACTATTAATAAGTATAGGAGTAATATTAATAAACTCAGGAAGGGATATAACATCAACAGGAACAGCAGGAATGAACAGCCAGAAAATACAAGCATTTAATGCACAGTTCACACCATACGAAGGAAAACACACAGGGAGTGAACTTACGGGACTAATTGCAGCTATTCGTGGCAATAACGCATCTAATGAAAGCCAAAAAATTGATGGAACATGGAGCAGTGTTACTTTAAAACCTACGGCAACATATACTGTTACTTTGACACCAAATTCAGATGGATTTATAACAACTATAAATATTCAGTGACGGAATAAAGAAATAAGGAGGAAAAGATTATGGAAAATGCATCAAAAGCTCTAATAATAGCAGGAGCAATATTAATAGCAATACTATTAATAAGTATAGGAGTAATATTAATAAATTCAGGAAGGGATATAACATCAACAGGAACAGCAGGAATGAACAGCCAGAAAATACAATCATTTAATGCACAGTTCACACCATACGAAGGATCACACACAGGGAGTGAACTTGCGGGATTAATTGCGGCTATTCGTGGAAATAACGCTTCAAACGAAAGCCAACAAATTACTGGTACATTTTGTCGGCACGGCTAAAAGTGGTCAATGGACTGGATGTGATTTAAAACCAACTGCTAAGTATAATGTTAGTTTTGGATATGATGGTAGTAATTGCATAAACACAATTACGATTACGAAACCACGGTACCTAGTGATTGTTTAATATGATAACAAACCTTATGCAGTTAAGGAGGTAGACTTATGGAAAATGCATCAAAGGCTTTAATTATAGCAGGGGCTATTCTGATTGCGATGTTGTTGGTAAGCATAGGAATAATGTTAATAAATTCGGGAAGAAGTTTAACAGCAACAACAACATCTAACTTGGATAGTCAAAAAATTCAAACATTTAATAGTCAGTTTACACCATTTGAAGGAAGTAAGACTGGTGCAGAAGTAAAAAGTTTAATAAATAAAGTTTTAGCAAGTAATTCTGTAGATGAAAATCACTTTGTTAGTGTATTTGGAACAGGTGCACTTACTTCTGTAGAAAGTATAAAACCAACATCAATATATACTGTAAAAATTCATTATACTACATTAAAAGGTCAAGTTAAAAGAAATGGTAATCCTGGAGCTAGATTTTATCCACTGGGTACAGGTGACGCTACAGGTAAGTGGACTGAATGTGGTTATATTGATTGGATAGAAGTTATTCCATAATATACTTGTTTTATTTAATCAAAATGGAGGGAATTATATGGAAAACGCAATAGATGCCTTAAAAATCGCATTTGCAGTATTTGTATTCATAGTTGCAGTTACTGTTGCTTTTAATATGATTTCCAAAGCAAAAACAACAGGAGATTATATCCTATTTTATAGTGACAAAACAAATTTCTATGACAAAAAAGCATCTAAAGAAAAAAACAGAGAAGTTTCAAAGGCAGATGTAATTTCAACATTATATAGATGGGCAAATGGAGAATCATTAGCTGTAACGATAGATTTATCAAAATGTGCAAATGTTCCTGACAAAGAAAAAAAGCGTACATTTAATACATATGAAAGCACAAATGAAAGCACAAATTTTTTAAGAGATTTAAATGATTATATAAAAAATAATTTAAGTAAAATAAAAGATAACGCTAAATTTGAAGAAGAATTTGTAGAAGCACAATTTGGTGGCAAATATGAATATGGTACAGATGGTACTGAGCTAGAATTAACATCTGGTGAAAAAAAGGTATATGTAACATATACATTATTGGAATAGATGGACAGGAGTTTACTCCTAGTCCATACAAACAATAATTAATAATGAATGATGAATAAATATTGTTCATTATTCACTATTAATTATTAAACAAGAAAAGGGTTTTTTTCTATTCAATAAAAAAATTTTCATTAAGTGTAGATAAAAGTCGTTTTTTACTGTATAATAGATTATATAAGGAGGATGTTTAATATGAGTGATACATTAATAACTATTATAGCTATATTCTTAGCTGCAACATTAATGTTTATAGTTCCACTTATGGCTGTTGCAGAAAGAAATGACGATATAGCACAAACTGTAGTGCAATCAGCAACAGCAGAGTTTGTTGATAAAATATCAATTAAAGGTAAAATAACAGAAAGTGATTATAATGAGTATATTCAAAAAATAGAATCTACAGGAGCAGGAACAATGGATATTGAAATAGAAGTGCAGCATTTAGATGAAAATTTTGGAAAGAAATCTACTATTACATCAGGCAGTTTGATTGGAGAAAATCAAAGATTTTCTACATTTACTATAGATGTAATGAATTCATTGCAATCAACAGGATCTTATGCCTTAAAAAAAGGTGATAATGTAATAATAACAGCAAAAAATACAAGCAAAACTATAGCTCAATCTTTAAGAACGTTTGCATATAAAGTTACAGGAAGGGGAACTGCTCAGATTGCAGCAAGTAGTTCAGCTATGGTAGTAAATTCAGGAAATTAAAAATATAAGAGACATGTACCTTATCTATTTAAAAATACCATAGCTAAGGAATGTCTCTTAAATTTTATAAGACGCACCTTAATAAAGTATAAAACAAAAGCAATAACTAGAAAGGAACAAAAGAGGTGGAATATGAAATTATCAAATTTATCTATAATATTTATAATATTTATGCTACCAATAATGTTAATAGTTTCATATTATGTATCTATGCAAATCGATACAATCAATATGCAAACCGCATATAATTCAAAATTGTTAACTTCTACAAAATCGGCAGTAGAAGCATTCGAAATAAATACAGTAGAATGGAATGAAAGTTATTCTTCAGTTGCAAATTCAAAACGTAGAGATGTTATGGCATCAGTTAATACATTTTTAACATCATTTGCAAATAGTATTGGAACAGCAGGTATTAGCAAAGAAGATGTATTGGCATATGTTCCAGCAATTCTTACTACATTATACGATGGATATTATATATATACTCCTTCAGAAACAATGGAAACAATAAAAAACCAAGATGGCTCAGATATCGCAATGTCTAAAAGTATAAAAGATAAGCTTATTGGATGTAATGATTCATTTATAGAAAAAAATAGTGGAAAATTATTATATAAATGTGAATCTAGTAGCTATACATATAATGGACAAGCATTTACATTAGACCCAAGTAAAGCAAGCAAAACATATTCACATATGTTAAAACCATTTTCTACATACTCAGCAAGATATAAAAAGGATGATAATACAGATATAGTTGTAAATTATACACTAGACAACTATATTACAATATCTGGAGTAGTTAATGGTAAATATATAATAAAATCAGGTTATTTAACAAATGAAGGAGGAGGACTAAATAGTTATAATAAATGGAAAAATGCATCAGAAAATTTAAGTGAAAATATTTATTTTAAATATAAAGATAACACTTATTGTAAGATGTGCACATATGTATATGCTTCGGATAATACTAAAGTATATTTTGATGGAAATGTTCCATTTATTGTTAGTGCAACAGGTGAAAGAACAGACCTTTCAGATATCAAGACTATATACTATAAAAAAATAGCTACAGAAGACTTGCTTTATGTATATCCTTATGTATATCAAGCTTTAAATAGTGGAGTTGTTAGTGTAAATGGAACAAATAAAAATATAGTAGCAGGAAATTTCTATACAGATATGAATGGTACAGAATTTACTACCAAACCACTTTCATTTGAACTAAAAAAAGATTATAGTGCAAAAAATTGTGGCCTAGCATCATATAAGTTTACAGAATGGGTTAATAAAAATTTAAAAGATATTACTATAGGAGATATGCAGGATGTAGAGAATCCATCATTATATGGAGCTTCTACTGACAAAATATTCGCTACAAATACAGGTAATAATGATCCAGAAAATAGAAGTTCAATATTTGTAAGACATAAAAACGAAATAATAAAACAAACTTTAATTAGTAATTTAGAACAAGCTATAACGGGATATAGTCGTAATTCAGAAGGAAATTATGAATTACCAATACTTACAGACGAAGACTGGGATCAAATATTAAGAAATGTATCAATAGTAACATTTGTACAAGGTATTCCAATAGGGATGAAGTATTATAATAACTATGTTGTAGCAACAAGTACAGCAAATAAAGAATTTGTTAACCCAGATGAGATTTATATAAATGATATTTCTCCATATTATCATATGCCATATTGTGATAAAATAGTAGGTAGTCCTGTTTACTCAGCGTATAGAAATATAGATTATATAGCTAAATCATATATAGACGAAAACGGAAAAACTATATCATATTACAAACATAATTCTAATTATTATTCTGGTCAAACTTCTATACAAGAATGTTATTATTGTTTAGTACAAAGAGATTTATATAATAAAACTAATGATGCCGACAAACTAAAAAAAATTGAAGATGCATATACTTTAGCATTGTATAGAGAAAGATATGTAACACATAAATTCGAAACATATGACGAAGAAAACGAATTAGAAAATCAAAAAGAAAAAGATAAGAATAACTTCAATGCCCAATTTGAACAATATAAAGGAAATATAACTGGTGCAAAAGTTAAAGAATTAATAGAAAAAGTAAATAAAAACAATTTATCAGATTCGGAACATCAAGTATGGGTATATTCTACTATACTTTTGGATAATATGAATGATTCTAAAACTTATAGTGTGACATTCAATTATACGGGAGATGATTTAGGATTAGAACATACCGGACGGTCACGTTCCAGGATATCCATTGATTGAACCGGGTACTTTGAATCCTAACGGTACAGAAAAAGGTTATCTTTTTATGATTTATATTTCTAATATTTAGTTAGTAGGATTTAGGGAAATTCTCTAAATCCTATTTAAAAAAATGTTTTAAAACTTTCAAAATGGTTATCCTAAAAATAGGGTGACCATTTTTATGAAAAGAATTTTTTTGAAAACATGCCTAATACTATTTTTATTAATTTTATTAGTATATGTAACAAACATTACAGCTATACCTAATAGCATAGTTTTATTTCAAGGAGAAGAACTAAACTTAGGTGTAGTTTTAGGAGTTATTTTAAAAGACAAGAACGATGAATATGCATCAATAGAAACATCAAGTACATTAAATAATAATATTTTAGAAAAAAAGAATATAACACTAAGTCTATTCAATTTGATAGATGTAAAAAATATAGAAATAAACACCATACCTAAAACATCAGTAGTTCCACTTGGAAACTCTGTAGGACTAAAATTATACACAAGTGGAGTTTTAGTAGTAGGAATGACAGAAGTAGAAGGACAAAAACCTTATGAAAATACAGGAATAGAAGAAGGAGACATGATAGTAGAAGTAAATCAAGAAGAAGTTACATGCACCGCCGAACTATTAAACAGTATTAACAATTCAAAAGGTAAAAACTTAAGCATAAAATATATAAGAGACGGAGAAGAATATGTATCAACAATGGCACCAATAAAAACAAAAGACAATGAATATAAACTAGGACTATGGGTAAGAGACGGAGCAGCTGGTATAGGAACAATGAGTTATTATGAACCATCAACAAATAAATTTGCAGCATTAGGACATGGAATAATAGATATTGACACAGAAGAATTAATAAACATATCAAGTGGAGAACTTGTAACATCAAAAATATCATCAATAGTAAAAGGAAAAGAAGGAGTACCAGGAGAAATAAAGGGAACAATTATAAACGGAGAAACAATTGGAAATGTATGTAATAATTCAAACTTTGGAATTTATGGAGATATAACAGACAAAAGCAAATTAGGTGTAAGCACAACCAACGAAATACCAGTAGCAAACAGAGAAGAAATAAAAGAAGGAAAAGCAAAAATATTATTAAATTTAGAAAACGGAGTAAGAGAAGAATACGAAATAGAAATAACAAAAATATACAAAAACAACAATGCAAACAATAAAAGCATGCTCATAAAAGTAACAGACAACAAACTATTAGAACTAACTGGAGGAATAATACAAGGAATGAGCGGAGCACCAATAATACAAGATGGTAAATTCATAGGAGCAGTAACACATGTATTAGTAAACGATCCTAGCACAGGTTATGCAGTATTTGGAGACCTAATGATAAAACAATCAAGACAAACAAACTAATGAAACTTTTGGCCCGGGGTAATTTCTCCCAAAAATGTCACAAAAAATAGATAAATGTCATAATATATAGTATATCCTGAGCATAAAGTAGGAGGTGCTTTTATATTATGGAACCACAAGTAGATATATGCTTTAAAAAAGATAAAAAAAGAAGATGTTGCATAGATTTAGTAATATTTGTTATATCAATATTATTAGCATTCGTAATTGGATTAATCATAGGTGCATTAACTGGATTAGTAACATTCTTAGGCATTGGCGCAATAGTATTATTCTTAGTAACATTACTAATATTATTTGCAATACGAATAATAATGTTGATATGTTGCAAAAAGAAAACATGTTGTTAACTTTTGATGGTGCAAAAGGGATTAGCCCCCTTTTGCACTATTTCATTCAATAGGAAAAATCGCAGATTTTCCCTATTCAAGAAAGCTTCGCAAACATTCCACACAAAATTTTTCAAAATTTTGGCGGTAGAACAACGGGCGACTACATTGCTTTGTTTTTTTGTAACAAAACAGAAGAATTTACATATTATAAATATTAATGATAATAATTATATGGAGGTTTTTATGTGTGGCTTTGTAGGATTTGCTAATTTAAAAAGAGATATATCAAGTGATATACATATTGCAGAAGAGATGAATTTAAAACTACGAAAGAGAGGACCAGATGAAGAAGGGTATTATACAGATACAAATATAAACTTAGGTCATAGAAGATTAATAATCATAGATGCAGAAAATGGAAAACAACCAATGACTGCGAGATATAATGATATAAATTATACAATTGTATATAATGGTCAAATATATAACAAAGATGAAATTAGAGAAGAACTTAAAGATTTAGGGTATAATTTTAAACGGATATTCAGATACGGAGGTGCTACTAAAGTCATTTATTCATTTTGGTACAGATATACTTAAAAGATTGAATGGAATTTTTAGTTTTGCTATTTGGAATGATAAAGAGAAAGAATTATACTTAGTTAGAGACCAATTTGGAATAAAGCCTCTATATTATACTTTAATAGATAATACAATAGTTTTTGCGTCAGAAATAAAAGCATTACTAATGTATCCAAAAGTAGAAGTTAGTATTGATAGACAAGGAATATGCGAGTTGTTTGGACTTCGGACCTGCTCACACTCCAGGGATTGGAATATTTAAAAACATACATGAATTAAAACCAGCACATTTTCTATTATTTAATAAAACAGGAATACACATAGAAAGATACTGGAAGCTAGAGAGCAAAGAACATAATGATAGTTTTGGCAAAACATGTGAAACAATAAGATATCTATTAGAAGATTCTATATCAAAACAATTAGTTTCAGATGTTCCTATTTGTGCAATGCTTTCAGGTGGATTAGATTCTAGCATAATAACAGCATATGCAAGTAATTATTATAAAAGAAATAATATGCCAAAATTAGACACATTTTCAGTTGACTATGTTGATAATGATAAAAATTTTGTAAAAAGTGACTTTCAACCGAATTCAGATAATTACTATATTGATATAATGAGAAAGAAGTTCGATACAAATCATCATCAAATAGTAATAGATACACCAGAACTTGCTAAAAGCTTGGAAGATGCAATGATTGCAAGAGATTTTCCAGGAATGGCTGATGTAGATTCTTCGATGTTATTATTTTGTAAAAATATAAGTAAGGAAGCAAAGGTTACTGTATCTGGTGAATGCGCTGATGAAATATTTGCTGGCTATCCATGGTTTTTTAGGGAAGATGCGTTAAATAGTAATACATTTCCTTGGTCGATTGCTATTTCTGAGAGACAAAAATTATTAAATCCAGAAATATCTAAAGAAGTTAATTTAAAAGAATATATAGATTATAGGTATAAAGAAAGCTTAAGTAATGTAGACATTTTAGATACTGATACAAAAGAAACAGCAGAAAAAAGAAAAATATCATATTTAACTTTGAATTGGTTTATGCAAACACTTTTAGATAGGTCAGACAGAATGTCGATGCAAAATGGTTTAGAACTTAGGGTTCCATTTTGTGATTATAGAATAGTAGAGTACATGTGGAATATTCCATGGGAAATAAAAGCATTAAACGGAAGGGAAAAGGGACTCTTAAGATATGTAGTAAGAGACTTATTACCAGAAGAAATAGTTGATAGAAAGAAAAGTCCATATCCAAAAACACATAATCCAACATATCTTTTAGCTGTAAAAACTATGTTAAAGAAAATAATGAATGATAAAAATGCACCTATAAACAATCTATTAAATAGAGAATATATTATGGATATAATTGCAACAGATGGAAAGGCATTTACAAGACCTTGGTTTGG
>CANQWF010000002.1 GCA_947627485.1 uncultured Clostridia bacterium | reverse complement strand
CAACATGAAAATATTTTTCTATGCTACTTCTAAAAAATAAAAATAAAAAAATTTACACACTAATATTGACAAGACCTTTTTCTTAAAATTTAATTCACAAAAGGATAATTCTATCCTAAAAATTCCAAGAAAAAACAAAATAAAAAGTAAAAGGAGGTAGATTTAATTTAAAAAATAGTAAAGGGGGTTAAAATAAAAAAGAAAGGAAAATTTAAATATGGAAACAAAGTCAAAAATGTTATCACCAAAATTAGATGTAGTATTTCATATGATATTTGGTGAACAAGAACACGAAAGGATAACAAAGAAACTAATAGAAGATGTAATAGGAGAAAAAGTAGAAACAATAGAATTAGAACAAACTCCATACTTAATGGGAGAGCAAGTAGAAGACAAAGTAGGTATAGTAGATATAAGAGCAAAAATAAACAAGAAAGAACCAGTAGATATAGAAATGTAAATAGCAGATAATAAAGATATAGAAAAGAGAATATTGTATTATTGGTCAAAGATATATTCAAATGAGCTAAAGAAAGGTAGTAAATATGAAGAATTAAAGAGAGCGATAGTAATAATATTTTTAGACTATGAAATAGAGAAACTAAAGGGATTACCGGCACATACAAAATGGCAGATAATAAATACAGAAAATAGGAAAATAGTATTGACAGAGGACTTAGAAATACATATAATAGAGATAACCAATATGACAATAAGTGAAGATATAAAGAAATGGATATTATTCTTGGAAGATCCTGGAGGGGAGGAAATGAGGAAGATGGCAGAGAAGGAACCAATAATAAAAGAAGCAATAGAAACATTAGAAGAAATAAGTAGTGATGAAGCAAAGATAAGGATAGCAGAATTAAGGGAAAAATATATAAGAGATAGAGCAGCAGAATTAGACACAGCAGAGGAGAAGGGAATAAAAAAGGGAATAAAGCAAGGAATAGAGCAAGGAATAAAGCAAGGAACAAAGCGAGGAATGGAGCAAGGAATGAAAAAAGGAATAAAAGAAGGAATAAAAAATGAAAAAATAGAAATGGCAAAAAAGTTAAAAGCGATAGGAATAACAACAGAAGAAATAAAAGAAGTAACAGGATTAACAAGAGAAGAAATAGAAAATTTAGGAGATATAAGTAAAGAAGAAGCAAAGATGAGGATGGCAGAGTTAAGACAAAAATACATAATGGACAGAGCAGCAGAATTAGACACGGCAGAGGAGAAGGGAATAAAAAAGGGAATAAAGCAAGGAATGGAAAAAGGAATAAAGCAAGGAATGGAAAAAGGAATGGAGCAAGGGATAAAACAAGTAAGTATTGAAATAGCAAAAAGAATGAAACTAAAAAATATACCAATAAATGCGATAGCAGAAATAACAGGGCTAACCAAAGAAGAAATAGAAGAGATATAGCGAATTAAACAAATGGTATTATATAAAAAACAGACCTACCTTAATTTAATTTTAAACAAAGAAGGTCTGTTTTTCAATTTTTTAAAAAAGACTAAATCTAAACTATCCAAAAACTTATTAAATATATAATAATTTATGAGAGAAAGAGTTTAATTGATAATTTTTTACTATTGTGATATTATATATTCATAAAAATTAGAAAGAAGGAATTTAGTATGTGTACTGCAATTACATATAATACAGAAAATCATTATTTTGGACGCAATTTTGATTTAGAATATTCATATAAAGAAACAGTTACAATAACACCTAGAAATTATAATTTTAAATTTAGAAAGGTTAAAGATATAAATAAACATTATGCAATAATAGGTATGGCTTATGTAGCAGAAGACTATCCACTTTATTATGATGCGATTAACGAAAAAGGACTAGGAATGGCAGGATTAAATTTTCCTGGCAATGCAGATTATAAAGAAGAAAAAGAGGATAAAGATAATATTGCTCCTTTTGAATTTATACCATATGTTTTGTCACAATGTTCTAATATTAAAGAGGTAAAAAATTTATTAGATAATATAAACATAGAATTAATTAATTTTAGCAATGAATTACCAGCATCTCCATTGCATTGGATAATTGCTGATAAAGAATCATCAATAACTGTTGAAAGTGTTAAAGATGGACTAAAAGTATACGATAATCCAGTAGGGGTACTTACTAATAATCCAACATTTGACATACAAATGTTTAATTTGAATAATTACATGAGTTTATCAATAGAAGCACCAGCAAATAATTTTTCAAATAGAATAAACTTAGAAACTTATAGCAGAGGAATGGGAGCTCTGGGACTTCCTGGAGATTTATCATCAGCTTCTAGATTTGTAAAAGCAACATTTACTAAAATGAATTCTATATCTGGAAATACAGAATCAGAAAGCATCAGTCAATTCTTTCATATATTGGGTTCAGTATATCAACAAAGAGGATGTGTTCATATGGGAGAAGATAAATATGAGATAACAATTTACAGCTCATGTTGTAATATGGATAAAGGAATATATTATTATAAAACCTATGAAAACAGCCAAATTACTGGAATAGACATGCATAAGGAAAATTTAGAAGGAAATGAGCTTATAAATTATAATTTAATAGAAGGCGAGCAAATATTAATGCAAAATTAAGCTATTATATAATTAAAAAAGGAGGAGAAAAAATGAAGGATTTTTTAAAGAAAAGTGGATGGACAAACATATTATTATCTGCAGTATTTGCTATTATTGGTATTTTTATGATAATAAATACAGATTCAGCAATTAAAGTAATATCATATATATTAGGGGGATGTTTTATTGCTATTGGAGTAATAAAAATTATAAATTACATTATTTCTAAAGGAAACAGTGATTTTTATAACAATAATTTACTTTATGGAATTATTGCTATTATTGTAGGATTAATAACAATATTTTATAGTAGTTTAATAGAATCTGTGTTTAGAATTGTAATAGGAATTTGGATTATATATAGCGGACTTTTAAGATTATCTTTATCATTAAAATTACATAGTGCCAAAATAAATATTTGGAGTGCATCCCTAATTTTGTCAGTTATAATGATAATTGGAGGATTGTATATGATATGTAACAATGGAGCACTAATTTTGAGCATAGGAATAATAATGCTAATGTATTCAGTAATTGATTTAATAGAAAGTGTAATTTTCGTAAAATATGTAGACAAGGTTTTAGAGTAATTATGAGTAAAAAGAGACTTTTACAAGGAGAAAGCAGAGAAAGCGCATTGCTATTCTCTGCTTTGTGTTTCAAAATGATAGCTTAAGTAAATCTATTCATATGAAAACTACCAAAATGTACTAAGAAAAATTGTATAATGCTTTTGTAAATATTTCCAATATAAAAATACATATATTGTGAAATAACTACTTTTATGATATGTTAATAATAAGAAATTGTATAGAGGAAAATATGGAAATAAAAAGTATAGCGAAATTAATTGAACAAAATGGAGGTAGGCTTTATTTAGTAGGAGGAGCTGTAAGAGATGAACTATTAAATAGGCCTATTTATGATAAGGATTATTGTATAACTGGAATGGATAAGGATAAATTTGTAGAACTTTTTCCTGAGGCAATATCCAGAGGAAAATCTTTTGAAGTATTTGATTTAGAGGGATGTGAATTTGCGCTTGCTCGAACAGAAAAAAAGATAGGAAAAGGACATAAAAATTTTGAAATAACAACAAATAAAAATATTACGATAGAAGAAGACTTAAAACGAAGAGATTTGTGCATTAATTCTATTGCAAAAGATGTTTTAACAAACGAGATTATAGATCCATTTAATGGAATAGATGATATAAAGAATAAAACAATAAGAGCAGTAGGAGAAAGCTTTTTAGAAGATCCACTAAGAGTTTATAGAGTAGCAAGATTTGCAAGCCAGTTAGATTTTATAGTAGAAGAAAACACAATAAAATATATGAACAAATTAAAAGATGAACTAGATACGTTATCAAAAGAAAGAGTATTTGCAGAATTTAAAAAAGCTCTTTCATCAAATAAACCATCCAAATTTTTTAATGTATTAAGAGAAGCGGATGTTTTAGATATTCATTTTAAAGAAATATATGATTTAATTGGAAGTATTCAACCTTTGCAATATCATCCAGAAGGTGATAGTTATAATCATACAATGATAACCGTAGATAATAGTGTATGCCTAACAAATGATTTATTAATAAGATATAGTGCATTAGTACATGACTTAGGAAAAGGACTAACTCCAAAGGAAATGTATCCACATCATCATGGACATGCCGAAAAAGGAGTAGAACCTGTAAGAAATTTATCAAACAGAATAGGTGTACCAACATCTTGGAAAAGAGCTGGAATAATATCTAGCAGAGAACACATGAGACGGTGGAATATTTAACAAAATGACAGATAGCAAAAAAGTAGAATTTATAGAAAGAGTTAGTAAATCTATTTTAGGATTAGAAGGACTACAAATAGTTGTATATTGTGATAGGAATAGATTTAAAAATCTAAGTAAAGAAGAGAAAAAACAATGTACTTTTTTGGAATTGGGAAAGAAGATGCTATCTCAAATAGATGGAAAATATATAAAAGAAAAATATAATATAAAAAATGGAACAGAATTTGGAAACAAGCTACACGAAGAAAGAGTCAAATGGATTAAAGAAAACTAAAAAATTTAAAGAATTGAATAGATTTTTATTAGTTATATATTAATAAATAAAAAATCTTATTAAAAAGTTTCCATTTTAAAAAAGTTTATGATAAAATATTGTAAAAATAAAAAAGAAAATTGGAGAAACAAATGAACAATAGAATGGAATTAAATAAAATTAGAAGAAAAAATGCAGAATTATATCCAATTTATAAGATGTTTTCATGGGATTTACTGTTTTTTTATTCAATAGAATTCTTATTTTACACAATAACAAAAAAAGTTACACCATCTGAAATCTTAATAATAAATGGCTTTTATCTATTATTTAGAATATCAATGCAAATACCTGCAGTAGCAATTACAGACTTTTTAGGTAGGAAAAAAAGTATAATTATAGGTAATGTATTACTTATAGTTTATATGTTAATACTAATTTTAGCTCCAGGAATGATAAGTATTATATTAGCTGATTTGGTGTTTTCGCTAGGATATGATATTAAAACTATTGCAGAAAGTAATTTGTTATATGACTCTGTTTCAACAAGAGGTGGAGAAGGATTATATTCAAAATTAGATGCAAAAGGTGGAAGTTGGTATTATATATTAGATGGTATAGCATCTTTAACTGCTGGATATCTATTCGTAATAAATAATTATATACCAATGATAATATGCTTAGGATTCATAGTAATTTCTACAGTTTTGTCATTCGGATTTAAAGATATATATATAGTAGATATGGATAAGAAAAAATCGAATTTAAGTAATACTATAAAGGAATATTCTATAGACTTAAAAAGTTCTTTTAAGTTTATTTTAAAATCAAAAAGAATGAAAGCTTTTATATTATTCCAGATAGTATTTTATGGACTAATAGAGATTATTGATACATACAGTAGTGATCTTCTTGTAAATATCGGAATACCAGAAGAACAATTTTCAATAATATTTTCAATACTTACATTAATTGGTGGAATTTCACTTTCATTTAAGAGACCTATAGAGAAAAGGTTTAAAAATAGAACATTGTCTTTTATATCTTTAATGTATATTAGTGCATGCATAGTAATAGGAACAATTTCAAGTATATACCAAGGAACAACAATCATACCAATAGTTTTAATAATGCTTGCAGTACATAGGATAAGTACATCAATATGGTATATATTAAAGACTAAATATTTAAAGAATTTCACAACAGAAGATATGAGAAACAAAATAACATTTACATATGAATTCATTGGAGGAATAGCAGCAAGTATTTTTTCTATACTAGGGGGATTATTGTTAAATGTGGTAACAGTAGAAAATGCTTATTTAATAGTAGGTTTAGCCTCATTAGCAATTATGATAATAGTATTAGATTATATGAGGACAAGATTTGGATTAAAACCAGAAGAATACAAAAAAGAAGATATAGAGTTTGTAAGTATGAAATGAAATTTTCTAGATGGACTTTCCTTTCTATTTTACATAATTATTTTAATATAACAACTGTAACTCCCATTTCGCCTTCACCATAGGTTCCAATTCTAAATGATTTTACATGGGGATGTGATTTCAAAAATGCATGAATCCCTTTGCGAAGTTTCCCTGTTCCTTTTCCATGTACTATTCTTACGGTTTCTAACTTTGATAAATTTGCATCATCTAAATATTTATCTATGATATGATTTGCTTCTTCTATATTTAAACCAATTACATTTATTTCAGGTAAAATGGTTTTAGATTTATTTATAGCCACATTGCTATTTTTAGATATATTAGGAGTATGTTTATTGATATTTTTAACCTTCATAAGTTTATTTATATTAATGCTTGTCTTTAAACTGCCTATTTGTACTTCTACATCGCCAGAATCGTTAGGAAGAGAAGTTACTATTCCATCTTTATTAAGAGGTAGAACAAATACATTCATACCTATTTTTATATCTTTTAAATTTATATTTCCTTTTTCATTATTAGAATTTCCATAAGTAGCATTCTTTATTTTTATATTTAGCTCATTTTTTAAATCGTATAGTTCTTGAACAGAATTTTTATTTTTTGATAAATTATTCATTTTTTTAATAATTGTATCAGCACTTTCTTTAGCGTCTAATAATATATCCCTTGCTTCACTTTTAGCATTAATAAGAGTTTTGTTTGCTTTTTCTTCTAAATCAGAATAGTCTTTTTCTAATTTCTTTCTTAATAGTTCTATTTGATTTAAGTTTTTTGTAGTTTCTTCTTTTTGCTTTTCTATTTCCAATTTATTGTCATAAATTCCTTTTAATAAATCTTCGATATTAACATCTTTTTTTTTAACTAGCGATTTTGCTCTTTCTAAAATATTTTTATCTAAGCCTAATTTTTCGCTAATTGCAAATGCATTACTTTTACCAGGTATTCCAATTAAAAGTTTGTAGGTAGGAGATAAAGTTTCAATATTAAACTCAAAGCTTGCATTTTCAAAACCTGTATTTGATAAAGCATATTCCTTTAATTCTTGATAGTGAGTTGTACTGATTGTAATTGCCCCTAAACTATTAAAATATTCTAATATGCTAATTGCAAGCCTGCTACCCTCAATTGGGTCAGTACCAGAACCGAAGCTCATCTAATAATATTAAACTATTTTTAGTAGCACATTTAGTTATCTCTATAATATTTAACATGTGGGAAGAAAAAGTACTTAGAGAATCTGCTATACTTTGTTCATCTCCTATATCGGCAAATATGTTGTCAAATACAAATATACTACTATTCTCGTGTGCAGGGATAAGAAGCCCACTATATGCCATAAGAAGTAGGAGCCCAGTAGTTTTTAGAGCGACAGTTTTTCCACCAGTGTTAGGACCTGTAATTACAAGTGTAAAATATTTTTCTCCGATACTTATATCTATTGGAACAATTTTATTTTTATCAATTAATGGATGCCTAGCAGATATTAAATTTATATATTTATTTTTATTAATTTCTGGATTTATACCATTAATACTCTTGCTAAAACTAGCCTTTGCAAAAATAAAATCTATTTCACCAATTAAAGATACAGTGTTACTTAATTCGTTAGTAATTAGTGCAAATTTTTTAGAAAGTTCTTCTAAAATTCTAAGAATTTCTATCTGTTCATCAGCTTTTAAATTATTAAGTTCATTATTAAGCTCAAAAACAGATAATGGCTCAATAAACACAGTAGAACCACTCGAAGATACGCTATGTACAAATCCTTTAATTTGCCCCCTATACTCTTCTTTAACAGGAACAACATATCTTTCATTTTTTATTGTTACAACATTATCTTGAAGATAATTAGAATATGTAGCAGAATGAACTATAGCATTGAGCTTATTTTTTATTTCTATACTTAAATCTTTTTGAGATTTCCTAATAGATTTTAATTTTGCAGAAGCATTATCTGCAATTGTATTTTCGTCTAAAATTTTATCATTAATCTCTTTTTCTAATGCTTTATTTGTATAAAGATTAGAAAAATATTCAGAAATTAGAATATATTCTTCATTATTAAAATTAAAGCAAAAATATTCCTTAATTTCCCTAGAAGTCTTTAGTATATGTGTAAGCTTTAATAAATCACAGTTAGTTAATGAAAAATTAGACTCTAAATTTTTAATTAATATATCTATATTATCAATTTCAGAAATAGGAAGATTTCCATTTCTGCAAATTAAATTATATGCTTGATATGTTTGATTTAATAGATATTCTACATTAGCTGAAGGTTTTAAATTTTTGCATTTATTTATACCAATATATGTTTTAGCAAATGAACACAACATTTCTAAAATTTTATTATATTCTAACTTTTCTAAATATTTATTGTTCATAAAAATCTCCTTAAATTGTAGTTTGTAGAAATGTTTAATTGGTTCGTAGGAAAGGTTAATAATTATTTGTTTCTCAGCCTGCGCGATCCAGCTTTCGTTACATGAAACTGTTGTTGCTTTTAGCAACTTACAGTTTCAGTAACGGAATTCGCGTTGGAAACAAATAATTATTAACCTTCCCTAAAGAACCTAAAAAACAAACTGCAATTTTTATTTTAACATTTTTTAAAGTATAAGTAAATAAAAATGAAAAACATCTTGCCAAATTAATACTAATTAAAGTATAATGAAATAAGAGATATTTTATACATTTATACTGGAACACACTATACAAAGTAAGGCAATGTAAGGCAATATTTCAAACCTTGCAAAAGGAGGAACTAATGAAAAATTTAAAAAAAGAAAATGGTGCAATAACAGCAATAACATTAGTAACAGTATTATTCATAGTGTCATTTTTAATAAGTTCATATATTTTAGTTGCAAATAAAGTAAAAACACAAAAAGAGATAATAAATGAAACAAGAGATGTATATGAATCTAAATCTAGTATGGAAGAAATATACAATTCGTATTTTAATAATGGCAATATAATACCTATATGCACACCAGAACAATTATTAATGATTGGTAGCGGGCAAAAAAATGTAAATGTTAATGGCAGATATTATAACTTTGATAATTCGGAAAACACTATATATATGCTAATGAATGATATAAGATTTAAAATAAGTGACTATAAAGATAAAATACCAAGTGGATATTGGACACCAATAGGCAATAATATAAAACTTAAAGCCAAATTTGAAGGAAAAAATCATAAAATATCAGTAATATATGGCGATAATACAATAGAATATTCTGACAGTAATAAATATGCAGACATAGGAAACTGGAAATTAAGTGAAGATGGAAACACAGTAATATGTGGCGCTATGGAACTAAAAATAGGAGACTACGTAAATTATGCATCAGACAAAGCTACTTATTCAAGTAATAAATTAACAAAAGATTACACAGGAAATACAAATAGTAGTTATAATAATTCAGATTTAGCAACAGAATCTTTAAACTGGAGAGTATTAGGAGTAGATGCAAATGGATGTCTAACACTAATAAGCAATAAACCAACAACAAATAAAACAATTCGATTTGAAGGAGCGACAGGATATAACAATGGAGTATATATATTAAATGATATATGTAAAACATTATATAGTAATACAGAATTAGGAGTAACAGCAAGAAGTATAACAATAGAAGATATAGAAGGTGGATTTAGCGATACTGGAATAACTAAAAGGAATGAATATACTAGTGGTGGTAGTGTAAGGTATGGAGAAACCAATAAAACACCATATTCAGGTAGTAAAACATATCCAGTAATATATAAAAAAGAGGAAGGTTCAAATATTGATGGTACACCAGCAGAAGAAAAAGCAATAGGAGGAAGTGAGCCTTATTACGGAGAAGATCAATTAACATCTAAACCAGAAAATAAAGAAAGTGACACAGCGACATCAAATTTAACATGTACACAAACATATTACTATTTTAATTCTACACCAGAAGAATATTGTAAAAATGAAAAATTTTACGAAATGATTTTCAATACGGTAAGTTCCTATTGGTTGGCTTCGCGCTATGTCGATTGCGACTCTCTCTATGCAACCTTTGGATTGTGCGATATTGGCCATGATAACCTTGGCGGTAACCGCTTGTTTTTCTCCTACGGCGTTGGGGGATACAACGACTGTTTTCTTCGCCCCGCAATTTCTCTAAATTCTGATATCATTGTAACAAAATGTGAACAAGAAGCAACTGGCGCAGATACAAGTCATATGCATAGTTTAAGCAAAATGTAAATTATAATATAAAATAAACCCGGACATTAGTCAAAAAACGATTGATGTCCGTTTTTTTTGTATTATGAATTGACTTTTTTATGGAAAAATTATAAAATAACTGTATTGAAAAATACAGTTATTTATTTTAGGAGGAAAATTTATGGGAGAAGTTATAGTTATAACATCAGGAAAAGGTGGAGTTGGAAAAACAACAACTACAGCTAACTTAGGAGCAAGTCTAGCAGAAGCAGGAAAAAAAGTTGTTTTAGTAGATACAGATATTGGACTAAGAAACTTAGATGTTGTTATGGGATTAGAAAATAGAATAGTTTATGACATAGTAGATGTTATAGAAGAAAAATGCAAGTTAAGACAAGCATTAATTAAAGACAAGCGTTTTGAAGAGCTATTTTTACTCCCTGCAGCTCAAACAAGAGATAAAACAGCAATAAATGAAGAACAAATGAAAGATTTAACAGAAAAATTAAAAGCAGACTTTGATTATATATTAATAGATTGCCCAGCAGGAATAGAACAAGGTTTTAAAAATGCAATTGCAGGTGCCGATAGAGCAATTGTAGTTACTACTGCAGAGATATCAGCTATAAGGGATGCAGATAGAATTATTGGATTATTAGAAAGTTCAGAAATAAAAAATCCAGAATTAATAGTAAATAGATTAAGACCTGCTATGGTTAAAAAAGGTGAAATGATGGAAGTAGAAGACATTGTTGATTTGTTGTCTGTAGATTTAATTGGTGTAGTACCAGATGATGAATATATAATTACACAAACAAATAAAGGTGAACCAGTTATTAAAAATAAAAAAGCACCATCAGGAAAATCATATATAGAGATAGCAAGAAGAATATTAGGAGAAAATATAGAAGTAACTATACCAGGTAGAGAACAAGGATTATGGGCCAAAATAAAGAGTTGGTTTACTAGAAAATAGGTAATAATTAAATAAAATATGCGTATACAAGTGCAAATTTATTTTTATATTGTACTTACAAAAGTAATAATCTTAAAAAATAAAGAAGAAAAGACACTTCTAGAAAGGAAAATGAAATGTTTGAAAATATTGCGAATTTTTTTAAAAAATTAATGAAATCTGAACCAAAGCAAACACCTAGCAAAGAAACAGCAAAAGAAAGATTACATTTAGTATTAATGCAGGATAGAGCAAATGTGTCTGCAGATTTCTTAGAACTAATGAAACAAGAAATAATAGAAGTTATAAAAAAATATATAGATGTAGAAGAGTCTGCAATTGATGTTAGACTTACAAACGAAGTTGGTGAAGATGGAAGTCAGGGTGCACCATCTCTTTATGCAAATATTCCAATTTTAAATATAAAAAATGATATGAAGGTGGCAATAAATAAAGAGAAAAACAAATCTGTAGAAAAAGACAAAGAAGAAAATAAAACAGATAAAAATAAAGAAGTAGAAGAAAAAATTGATAGTGATGATAAGAAAGAAAATAAAGAAGAAAAAATAGAAAAAGATAAGGCAAATGAAAAAAATGAAAAAAAAGAGAAAGAAGTAGAAGAAAAAAATGACAATGAAGATAAAAAAGAAAATATAGATGAAAATTCAAAAGAAGAAACTAAAGAAGAAAACGAAAAAGAGAAGAATGAAAAAACATTAGAAGAAGGAGAAAAAACAGAAAATAAAAGTATAGATAATAAAGAAACAGAAAACAATAAAACAGATAAAGATAATAAAAAAAATACAAATAAAACAAAAAAGAAAAGTAGTAGCAAAAAATAAGAGATATACTTTTATAAAAGCAAGTAATTACATACTTGCTTTTATAAAATAGGAGTGTAGAATGAATAAAAAAATATTAAAAAACACTGATTGGGGAATTTTAATATGTGTTATTATACTAGTTATTATTGGATTAATAGCTTTATATAGCGCAACAATAGATAATGATTTGAATGAATTTAAAAAACAATGTATATGGTTAGCTATTAGTATTCCAATAATGATAGCTATATTGTTTGTAGATTATAGTTTAATAGTTAGAATTTCTCCTTATTTATATGGATTATCAATAATATTATTAATTGCTGTTTTATTTACAGGTGCTGTAAATGGTGCTAGGAGTTGGTTTAATATTGGATCTTTTGCATTTCAACCTGCAGAACTTGCAAAAGTATTTGTTATAATGCTAACAAGCATGGTAGTGGTTAATATTCAAAAAAATTCAAGAAAAGATATTAATAAACCGTTAAATTTAATAATGATAATAGGTGTTGTACTTTTTCCAGTTTTATTAATAGTAATACAACCAGATTATGGTACAGCTGTAGCATATATTTTATCATTAGTTTTAATATTATTTGTTGCAGGAATTGATAAGAAATATATAATATCTTCTTTGATAATATTAGCTATATTACTTCCATTGATGTACTTTTTTATTCTGCCAGATCATGCAAAATCTAGGATAGATGTATATTTAAACCCAGATTTAGATCCAAGAGGGGCTGGATATAATATTATACAATCAAAAATAGCAATAGGAGCAGGTAAGCTCTTTGGTATGGGATGGTTAAAAGGGACTCAAACTCATTTGGGCTTTTTATACCCTAAAACTACTGACTTTATCTTTTCAATGATAGGAGAAGAACTAGGTTTTATAGTTTGTGGACTAATTGTAGTAGTCTATGTAATATTAATTACTAAAGCAATTAATATAGCAAAAACTGCACGAGATGACTTAGGTTCTTATATCGCTATAGGAATAGTTGGCATTTTATTATTCCATGTAGTAGAAAATATTGGTATGACAATTGGACTTCTTCCAATTACAGGAGTTCCATTACCATTTATTAGTTATGGTGGAACTTCGATTGTAACTGATTTTATATTAATTGGATTATTATTAAATATAAGTGCTAGAAGTAAAAAAAATATGTTCACATAGGGAGAAAATATGTATATTCATAAATTAAAAATAGGAGATTTAGAATTAAAAAACAATATATTACTTGCACCAATGGCAGGAATAACAGATTCACCTTTTAGAAAAATATGCGAAAAATATAGTAGTCCAGGGCTTGTTTATACAGAAATGTTAAGTAGTAAAGCATTATTTTATAATGATGATAAAACAAAAAAGTTAATGAACATAGAAGGGGAAAAAAGGCCTATAGCATTTCAAATATTTGGAAGTGATCCAGAAGTTATGGGAGAAGCTACAAAAATTGTTTCTGAATATGCAGATATTGTTGATATAAATATGGGATGCCCTGCACCTAAAGTTGTAAAAAATGGTGATGGGAGCAGACTTTTGCAAAATCCTAAATTAGTGGAAAGTATAGTAAAAGAAGTAGTAAAAAGTACAAACAAACCTGTAACAGTAAAAATGAGAAAAGGCTGGAACAACGAACAAATAAATGCAATAGAGATAGCAAAGATAATAGAAGATGCTGGTGCATCAGCAATTACAATACATGGAAGAACAAGAGAAGAATATTATTCACGGACATGTTGACTTAGAAATAATAAAAAAAGTAAAACAAAGCGTTAATATACCTATTATAGGAAATGGAGATATAAAAACATCGGCAGATGCTAAAAGAATGTTTGAATATACAGGTGTAGATGGAATAATGATTGGAAGAGCAGTTTTAGGCCATCCATGGATTATTAAAGAAATAATAGATGGTTTAAATAGCAAAGAGACAGATATTATTTCAAATGAAAAAAAACTAGAAATAATAAAAGAACATATAAAATTAGCAGTAGAAGAAAAGGGAGAATATGTAGCAGTAAGAGAAATGAGAAAACATATATGTTGGTACATAAAAAACTTAAGAGAATCAAGTGTGATTAGAGAAAAAGTAAATAGAATTGAGAATATAAATGAATTAGTAACTTGTCTTGAAGAATATTTTAAAATTTTATGAATAAATTAAAAAAGAATAGCAAATACGCTATTCTTTTTTAATAAAATAAATTGTTGTTTGTTCCGTATTCGGAAAATTCAGGACAGTCCCAAAAATCCCCAAAATTGGTGATTTTTAGGGACAGTCCCTAGAATTTTCCTCTCACAAACAACAATTTAGAGGAGAGTGTTAAATGAAAAAGATAATTTTAATAGCAATAGTAATTATTGTAATAATAATTGCATTTTTTATAAAAACAAATTATAAAATATTTAATTTGGGAAATAATATAAGTAATAAATCAGCTGATGAAATTGAAAAATATATTTTAGATATTAATTCGTATGAACTAACTTCCAATATTACAATAGAATCTAATAAAAACACAAATATTTATGTAGTAAAAGAAAGTTGCATTAAAGAAAATAATATATTTAAACAAGAGATTTTAGAACCAGAAAATGTAAATGGAGTTTCATTTATTTATGATGGAACAAATTTAAAAGTAGAAAACAGTAAATTAAACCTAAGTACAATGTATGAAAATTATCCATATATAGGAGAAAACACAATTACATTAATGAGCTTTATAAATGATTATATGGAATCTGATGAAACAAGTATTTCAGAGAATGATAATGAAATAATATTAGAAGCAAAATTAAAAAATGGAAATAAATATATAGCTTTCAAAAAACTATATATAGATAAAAACACAGTAACTCCAACAAAATTAGAAATAGAAGATATAACACAAAAAACTTCAATTTACATATTATATAATGAGATTAAAATAAATAATTTACAAAAGGAAGATATATTAGCTTTTAAGTTAAAAGATATTTTAAATGATATATAAAATAAAGTAAATTATATTCTTATTCTCAAATGATATCTAAAATATAGATTAATCGAACTATTAGAAGTAAACAGGAGTGAAGAATATGATAGTCAAAAGAGGGGATATGTTTTATGCAGATTTAAGCCCAGTAATAGGATCAGAGCAAGGAGGAATAAGACCTGTTTTAGTAATACAGAATGATACAGGAAATAAATATAGTCCTACAGTAATAGTATCGGCAATAACATCACAATTAAATAAAAATAAACTACCTACACATATTGAATTAGATTCAAAAGAATTTGGTTTAAAATCTGATTCCGTAGTATTAGCAGAACAAATAAGAACGATAGATAAGAGCAGATTAAAAGAAAAAATTGGACATATAGAAGATGATAAAATAATGAACAGAATAAATAGTGCATTAGGGATAAGTTTTGGATTGGAAGAATAAAATTTAAGAACAGATTGATTTTTTAAAAAAATCAATCTGTTCTTCTTATTGTATAGGAAAAATCGACTTTTATTTTGATCTTATATAAGATTTTTCCGTATACAACAAGGTTAGGCAACCTATATTCGCCCGAGCAAAGCGAGTGGCATGTATTTCGTATTTGCTCCAACGACTAACTTAACGAAATGCCTTTCTTATACTTAGCCTATTCCTTATTTTTTTTCTTTTCATCTTTCATAACTTCTTTAATTGAACCTAAACCTGCAAGTGCTCCAGTTGCTTCAAATGGAATAAATACTTTGTTTGCATCTCCTTTTGCAACTTCTTCTAATGCTTCTAAAGATTTTAATTGAACAAGTTTATCATCTGGATTTGCTTTTTTAATTGAGTCATAAACCATTTCGATTTCTTTAGCTTTAGCCTTTGCAACTTCACGAATTGCCTCAGCTTCACCGGCAGCTCTTCTTATTTTAGATTCTTTGTCAGCTTCGGCTTGAAGAATAGCAGCTTCTTTTTCACCTTCAGCAATTGTAATTGCAGCTTGCTTTTCACCTTCAGCTTGAAGAATAGCAGCTCTTTTATTTCTTTCTGCATTCATTTGTTTTTCCATTGCATCACGGATATCTTCTGGTGGTCTAATATCTTTTATTTCAACTCTGTTTATTTTACAACCCCATTTATCTGTTGCTTCGTCTAATAACAATCTTAATTGATTATTAATTAAGTCTCTTGAACTAAAAGTTGAATCTAAATTCATTTTACCAACTATATCACGAATAGTTGTAATTGCTAAGTATTCTATACCTCTTTTTAATGATTGAATTTCATAAACAGCTTTTGCTGGGTCTGTAATTTGATAGAATACAACTGTATCTATTGTAATTGTAACATTATCTTCTGTAATAACTCCTTGTGGTGGTATATCCATTGTTTGTTCTTTTAAACTTACAACACTTCTTACATGATCTACGAAAGGAATGATTATTGTAAGTCCTGCATCAGCAATCTTATGGAATTTACCAAGTCTTTCTATAATGTATACTTCAGATTGTCTAACGACTTTAATTGATTTTACTGCTATAATTAGAATTATAACTAATAGTATAATTAAAACTGGCATAATTTTTCCTCCTAAAAATATATATTAAATATTAATAACAAAATTATTTAGTAACTGAATCTACTTTTAAAGGTGATACAATTAATTTTACACCATCTATTCTAAGAACTTCTATTTCAGTATCTTTTGCAACTAAAGATTCATCTTCTGTTTTTGCAGACCATATTTGTCCATTTACTTTTACTTGACCAACACCTTGAATAGGATTGATATCTTGAATTACTATCCCATGTTTATTTATTAAAGTATAAGCATTTGTTGGAATTGACTTTTTCCCTGTAAATTTATCTGCTAAAGGCTTTGTAAGTGGAATTAATATGCAAGAGCTAACAACAAACACTACAGTTTGTATTAAGATATTATCAGTTATAAAACTGGTTACCATTGCAAGAAGTGCACCGATACCTAACCAAAACACTAAAAATCCAACTGTTGCTATTTCAACAATAAAGAAAATTCCTGCAGCAATTAACCAAAAACTCCACATATAAAAACCTCCATATGATTAAATTAGTATTTTCAAACATAAAAATAAATCTTCTTTATATTATCCTATACTATTATACAATAAAAATAGGAAAAAATAAAGAAGATTTTAAAATTTTATTAATTTAACTATCTACAATTACTTTTGCAATATTATATAAGACTAATCTATAAATAAATATTTACACGCTATAAACATAAATAATATAAGAATATTATTGGTAATAAATTAAAAAATATTCTTAAGTTTAAGGGAATATTAAATTATGTAAAAAAGGAACTTTCCATACTATAAATAGTATGATTGAAACTATTATTATCGTTAAAATTAAAGCTTTTAAATCTCGAGAATGTTCTTCTTTTGATTTATGTGATTCATTATGTATAATAGTTTTAAAGTCAGAGAAAGTTTGTTTAAAATATTCTTTATATCTATTTGAATCTTTTTTTCTCACATCATTCATCCCCTTTTAAAACACATAAATATTGAATATCCATGTTACTACACATATAATAACACAAATAATAGAATTGTAAAGTTAAATTGAAAATTTTAATATAATACTTGCTTCAAAATGAATATTAGTATAATATAATAAAGTATACAAGAAGTAACAATTTCGGTTCTAATAATACAATGTTAGGAGGATATATAATGTGTGGAATTGTAGGTTATATAGGAAATAAAAAGGCAAGTCCGATATTAATAAATGGACTTTTAAGGCTAGAATATAGAGGATACGACTCCGCAGGAATTGCAACAATGGAAGATGATAAAATCGTAGTGATGAAAAACAAAGGTAGAGTAAGCAGTTTATATGAATTAGAAGGAATAGATGACTTAAAATCAACAATGGGAATTGCACATACAAGATGGGCAACACATGGAAAACCATCAAAAGAAAATTCACATCCACATATGGATAATAGTAATTCATTTGCGGTAGTTCATAATGGAATAATAGAGAATTATCATGAATTAAAAAATATGTTAAAAAATGAAGGGTATAAATTTTTATCTGATACTGATACAGAAGTTATACCAAATTTAATACATTATTATTACAACAAAGATAAAACAGACGACAATAACAAATTATTAAGAGCAGTAAAAAATGCATGTAATGATTTAAAAGGAAGCTATGCAATAGAAATTTTGTCAATACATAATAAAGATAAAATGATTGTTGTAAGAAAAGATAGTCCACTTGTAATTGGTAAGGGATATAAAGAAAACTATATTGCATCAGATATACCAGCTATTCTTTCATATACAAAAGATTTTTACTTATTAGATGACAATGAAATAGTAGAATTGACAAGGGATGAAGTTAAGTTTTATAACCAAGATTTAAAAGAAATAAAAAAACAAGTAACAAGTATTGATTGGGGAACTGCATCTGCAGAAAAAGATGGTTATGAAGATTTTATGCTTAAGGAGATTTTTGAACAGCCAAGAGCAATTAGAGAGACAGTCGGTGCAAAATTAGATAATGGATGTATTGAAATAGAAGGATTAGATTTTACAAAAGAATATCTACAAAGCGTAAATAAAATATATTTAGTAGCATGTGGAACAGCTATGCATGCAGGTTTAGTGGCAAAAACAGTATTTGAAAAACTTTGCAAAATACCAGTAGAAGTTGATATTGCATCAGAATTTAGATATAGAGATCCTTTAATAGACGAAAAAACTTTAACTATATATATAAGTCAATCAGGAGAAACTGCAGATACAATTGCAGCATTAAAACTTGCAAAATCAAAAGGAGCAAAAACACTTGCAATATCTAATGTTATTGGAAGTTCAATAACAAGAGAAGCAGATTATTCAATATATACGCATGCGGGACCTGAAATTGCAGTTGCATCAACAAAAGCATATACATCACAGGTAGTATTACTTAATATATTAGGAATGTATTTTGCAGAAAAACTTGAAATTATTGATAAAGATTTAATGAAAAAACTAAAAGCAGATATATTAATTCTACCATCAAAAATAGAAGAAGTTTTAAAAAATACAGATCCAATTTGTGACTTTGCTAAAAAAGTATACAAAGAAAAAGATATGTTCTTTTTAGGTAGAGGAACGGATTATGCTGTAAGTTTAGAAGGATCTTTAAAATTAAAAGAAATATCATATATACACTCTGAGAGTTATGCATCAGGAGAATTAAAACATGGACCAATAGCATTAATAGAAAACGGTGTGACAGTTATTGCAACAATGACAAATCCAGATTTAGTAGAAAAATCAATTAGCAATGTACAAGAAGTAGTAACAAGAGGAGCAAAGGTACTTGCAATTACAAGTGAAGATATAAAAAATGATGGATTAAATCAAGTAATAAAAATACCTAAAACAAATGAATTTATATCACCAATATTATCTGTAATACCAATGCAACTTTTTGCATATTATATTTCAAAAGAAAAGGGATTAGACGTAGATAAACCAAGAAACCTAGCAAAATCAGTAACAGTAGAATAATTGAAAAAAAGGGGTCTTATCCCTTTTTATTTAAAATCTCAAAAAAAGAAGAAGATTTTTATTGCAAAATAAAATTATTGTGATAAAATATTAACAGAAAATTTGTTTGTAAGGAGAATAAAAATGATTGCATATGTAAAGGGAATTTTAGATACAAAAACAAATGCATTTGTTATAATTGATGTACAAGGGATTGGGTATAGAGTTTTTATGCCATCAAAGTCAATTGAAACATTAGGAGATATAGGAAGCACAGTTAAAGTATATACGCATTATTATGTTAGAGAAGATAATATTAGTTTATATGGATTTTCTTCAAATGAAGAGTTAAGGATGTTTGAACTTTTAATATCTGTAAGCGGAGTTGGAGCAAAATCTGCAATAACTATGTTATCAGAAATTAGTCCATCAAGTTTTGCTTTAGCAGTAATCTCAGACGATGTTTCAAAACTTGTAAAAATACCAGGTGTTGGAAAAAAAACAGCAGCTAGAATTATTTTAGAATTAAAAGATAAATTAAAAACAGAAAATGCGATAGAAGCAAATGATGAAGTAAATACTATTTTAGAAAAAGATAACAATACAAATGAAGCAATTGCAGCACTTCAAGTTTTAGGATATACTAGAAAAGAAATTGAAAAAGTATTCGAAAAAATAAATGTTAAAGACTTAGAGTTAGAAGAAATAATAAAACAGGCTTTAAAATATTTAGCAAAAAATTAGAAAAATTGTTGTTTGTTCCGTATTCGGAAAATTCAGGACAGTCCCAAAAATCCCCAAAATTGGTGATTTTTAGGGACAGTCCCTAGAATTTTCCTCTCACAAACTACAATTTATATAAAAAAGGAGAAAAACATGGATTTAAATGTACCTTTAGCTCATAGAGTAAGGCCAAAAACATTAGAAGAATTTGTTGGACAAGAAGAAATACTAGGACAAGATAAAGTATTATATAGAACAATAAAAGCAGATAGATTATCAAGCATAATATTATGGGGACCAACAGGCTCACGGTAAAACATCTCTTGCTAAAGTTATTAGCAATACAACTAAATGTAAATTTATAAAATTAAATGCAGTAACAAGTGGAGTCGCAGATATAAAAAAGGCAATAGAAGAAGCACAAAATTCTTTTCTTAATCCAAGTGGAAAATGTATTTTATTTATAGATGAGATTCATAGATTTAATAAGCTTCAGCAAGATGCACTTCTTCCTTATGTAGAAAATGGAACAGTAATATTAATAGGTGCAACTACAGAAAATCCATATTTTGAAGTTAATAAAGCTTTAATTTCTAGATCAATGGTATTTAAATTAAATCCATTAACAGTAGAAAACATATTTACAATTTTAAAAAACGCAATAAAAAATCCTGAAGGTTTAGGTATATACAATATTAAAATAGAAGATGATACATTAAAAAAAATTGCCGAAATTTCAAATGGAGATGTAAGAACTGCATTAAATAGCTTAGAAGTAGCTGTACTTACTACAACAGTAGATAGTAATGGAATAATAAATATAACAGATGAAATTGCTGCAAATAGTATAGGTAGAAAAAAAGCAATATTTGATAAATCTGGAGATAGTCATTATGATAACATCAGCGCATTTATTAAATCTATGAGAGGTAGTGACCCAGATGCAACAGTATTTTATTTAGCAAGAGCATTAGAAGGAGGGGAAGACCCAGTATTTTTAGCTCGTAGGATTGTTATAGCAGCTGCAGAAGATGTAGGGCTTGCTAACCCAATGGCATTAGTTGTAGCAAATAGTGCAATGCAAGCAGTAGCAAGTGTGGGAATGCCAGAAGCTCGAATTATATTATCAGAAGCAGCAGTATATCTTGCAACATCTAAAAAATCTAATGCAACATATCTAGCAATAGACAGAGCATTAGAAGATGTAAGAACCAAAGATACTGGTTTGATTCCGATGCATATTAGAAATGCTCCTGCAAGTGGCATGGCGGATTTTGGATATGGAGTTGGATACAAATATCCACATGACTATCCAAATCACATAGTAGAACAACAATATTTACCAGACAAAATGCTTGGAACTAAATATTACATAAAAGATGAAACAATAGATTAAAAATTAAATGAAACATTTTGCTCGGAGCAATTTCTCTCATTTTTTGATAATTATGGAGAAAGTGCTCCGAGCAAAATGTTTCATTTGGTCTATCTATTTTTGTTTAATTTTTTTTATCATCAGGTATATATTCTAATAATTCAGAAATTTCGCAATTGAAGGCCTTACAAATATTGTTAAGGTGTTTTACATCAATACGTTTAACTTCTTCATAATACATTTTTGAAACGGTTGCTGGCCTTATGTTAGTCATTTCAGCCAATGCTTTTTGAGTCATCTTATGTTTTCCTAATAAATCAGACAATTTAATTTTTATCACATTACTTCATCTCACTTTTTTTTAATTTGCATAAATTTTATCATTTTATGTTTTAAAATAACATGGAGTAAAATTAATATAACGATAAGCGTAAGAAAAAGTTGCCTACCAGTAAAAACGATGATAAAATATAATAAAATTTGAAGTATAAAATAATGAAATTTAGGAAAAATAAAGATATGAAAAATGTAGAAAATAAAAATTGGAAGGCAAATGGCCCAAAATATTTAAAGGAATTACAAGCTTTTTTAGACAAAGCAGAAAATATAGAAAATGAAGAATTAAGAAAAGAAGTAATATTTCAAATGCTTAAATGTGATAATGAACTAACATTACTTGCTGAAGAAATGTTTAAAAAATATAAAACAGAAAGACAAAAAAGTTTAAAAGAAAGTGAAGATGATTAAAAAAATATCATTGGGAATAATTGCAGGTTTTATAAGTGGATTATTTGCAGCAGGGGGTGGAATGTTAGTTGTACCTGCATTTGTACATGTATTTAAATTAAACGAAGCAGAAGCCAGAGCAACGTCTGTTTTTGCAATTTTACCTATGGTTATAACAAGTGGTTTATTTTATTACAATAATAACTATGTAGATTGGGGAATTGGAATAAAATGTGCAATAGGTGGAATTATAGGTGGATTTATAGGAGCAAAACTACTAAAAAAATTATCAGATAAAATACTAAAAATTTTATTCATTATTTTTTTAATATATGTATCTATAAAAATGATTATTTAAGAATCATATATAAAGAGGATAGAAATGTTAGAATTTTTTACGGGGATAATATCAGGCACAGTAAGTGGAACAGGTATGGGAGGAGGAACAATTTTAATTCTCATACTTTCTGTTTTTATGGGGATTGATCAACACATAGCACAAGCAACAAATTTAGTTTTCTTTGTTCCTACATCTATAACAGCTATTACTACAACAATAAAAGATAAATTAATAAATTGGAAAATTGGTATACCTGTAGCAATATCTGGCATATTTGGAGCAATACTCGGAGCTAAAATATCAGTAAAAATGGATGTAAATCATTTAAAAAGATATTTTGGCATTTTTTTGATATTTATTACAATATACGAAATTTATTCATTAGTTAAGCAGTATAAAAAAGATAAAAATACAAACAATAAAATAAAGAAATAAATTGTAGTTTATGTTTGGAGAATTCAGGACAGTCCCAAAAATCCCCAAATTTGGTGATTTTTTAGGGACAGTTCCTAGAATTCCCCTAACACAAACTACAATTTATAACGAAAGGAGAGTGATTTTATGAAATTCGTTAAAGGAATGATAATTGGAACTATGGTTGCAGCAGGGGTAGCAATGATGTATAATGATGGAATGATGAATAAAAAAAGAATTATGAGAAGAGGTAAACAATTAGCAAAAAAGATGGGAGCTTTTTAAGAAAGTATATATAAAAATCACGTATTTATCTACGTGATTTTTATATGTTTTATATGTATTTAAATTTGTATAAAAAAGCTATTGCAAAACAAAAATCTATATAATATAATGGACATAAACGAAAAACGAACAAAAGAAGGAGATAAAAACATATGAAAGATAAAAAATTAAAACCAAATGCAAACACTGTAGGGGCGTTCATTGGACGCCCGTACTTCGAAGAAAATGCTCCATATAAAAAGGAACATCAGAACAAAACAGAATGCAAACATTGTAGGGGTCGGCGCCCTCGACGACCCGCACTTCGAAGGAAATGCCACAGATTCTCCAAAGACATACTCAAATCCGAATTCTCAAATCCGAACACTAACTTATAATCACAAAGGAATTACTCTAATTGCATTAATAATCACAATAATTGTAATGTTAATATTAGTAGGAGTAACAGTAAGCATAGCAATAAATGGAGGACTATTCAGCGCAGCAAAAGATGCAGCAAGCAGAACACAAATAGCAAAAGAAAAAGAGCAAATAATGGCGGGATATTCAGCATATCAAATGGTAAGAATGCAAGGAGAAGAAGCAAATTTAGAAGTAGCAGGAGCAACAGTAACAGGAAACGAAACAGATGGATGGATAATAACATTTGAAGAAACAGGAAATACATACAAATTATATCCAGATGGAAGAATAGAAAAAATAGAAGAAGAAGTGCTAGAAGAACTAACAGATATATATGTAACATTATATAAAGATGGAACATTAGGGTTTAGCAATAACCAAGATAAGATAGTAGGAAAAGATGTATCAGAAGAGTATGGAAATATAAAAGGAAAAACTTTTAATTATTATGGTAATGAAGCACCATGGCGTGCAGACAAAGATAATATAATAATAGTAGAAATACAAAATGAAATAGTACCAAACGAAACAGCGTTGTGGTTTTATGACTGTAATCATTTAACAACTATTAATGGAATTGAAAAATTAAATACAAGTAATGTAACAAGTATGAGTTGGATGTTTGGTTGTTGTAAAAATTTAACAGAGCTAGATTTAACAAGCTTTAATACACAAAATGTAACAGATATGCACAGTATGTTTGAGAGGTGTGATAAATTAGAAACATTAAATATAAGCAATTTTAATACAAGTAAAGTCACAGATATGAGCTACTTATTTGATTATTGTTTGTCCTTAACTCAATTAGATTTAAGTAGCTTTAACACAGATAATGTTACAAATATGAGTGGCATGTTTGATAATTGCAGTAAACTAACAGAGCTAGATTTGAGTAACTTTAAAACAAATAATGTTACAGATATGAGTTGGATGTTTATCGATTGCAGTAGTCTAAAAGGATTAGACTTAAAAAATTTTGATACAACTTTAGTAACAAATATGAGTTTAATGTTTAATGGTTGTAGTAATTTATCGGAACTAGATTTGAGTAACTTTAAAACAGATAATGTTACCAATATGAGTTCAATGTTTTATAGTTGTAGTAGCCTATCGGAATTAAATTTAGGTAACTTTAAAACAAATAATGTTACAGATATGCATTGGATGTTTGACAATTGTCGTAGCCTAAAAGTATTAGATTTAAAAAATTTTGATACGACCTTAGTAACAGATATGAGTTCAATGTTTTCTGGGTGCAGTGGCATATCGGAATTAGACTTAAGTAACTTTGAGACAAGTAATGTTACAGATATGGATTGGATGTTTCAAGGATGCAGTGGCCTAACAGAACTAGATTTAGGTAGCTTTGATACAAGTAATGTTACAAATATGAGTCGTATGTTTTCTGGATGTAGTGGTCTATCGGAATTAGACTTAAGTAACTTTGATACAAGCAAAGTAAAAGACATGAGTAGTATGTTTTCTGGATGTACTAATTTAAAATTAGTATATGGAAGGAAAGATAGATGGAATACAGATAATGTTACGGACAATGGTAATATGTGGAAAGATTGTGGAACGAATTATATTACATATAAAACATATTTGGAAGGAGATAAACTTGTAGGATACGAAATAGCAGAAGGCCTTGGTTGGAGTGGCAATCCTAATGTTTCAAGAACGGGAAATGCACAAAGAGCAAGCAGTATGCATGTTATCCAGTTGGATCCAGAAAAAACATACGAAATTAAAATGACCAATCCAAATTATTATTATGGATGTAATATAGTTGATTTAGATTCAGAGTTGGTAAAAGAAAATAAATGGAAGCTAAAAAAAGATAATGGATGGATTAATCCAAGTAACACACTAACAATTACAGATACAAAATATGCTGTATTAAACTTTAAATACCAAAGTGCAGGTTCAACAAAAATTACACCAGAGATGGTAGACGAAATCAATCAAGCATTTGAAATAAGAGTAGTAGAATAAAAATAAATAAAAAGTAGCAGACATTTTAGTTTAAAGATATATAAACTAAAATGTCTGTTATAGTTTTGCTTATTTACAACATTTAGAGTCGTATTTATTGTTGTATTCTTCTTTACAATCGCATTTATTACAATCTTTGTGTTCTTCTTTTTTACATTCTTCTTTGCATGGTAAATCTTTGCAATCTAATTTTACGCCTTTTAAACATTTACCTTGACGTTTACATTCTTTACAGATTTTTACATGTTTTACTCTGTCTACCCAAATTTGAATTTCGTAAGATTTGTCTGGACAAAGTGGTCCAAATACAAATTCTCCATCTTTATCTGTAAAAGTATGAGAAACTGGTCTTCTTTCTTCTTTTCCATATTCGTAACATACTTCTATAAGTTTTACTACAGCATTTTCAACAGGATCTTTATAACAATCCTTAATTACTCCATAAATTACATTTCTGTTATCTTCTGGAAGATTAATTTCCAAGTCAAATTGTTTCCCTTTTTCAATAAATCCGTCTACTTTAACTACAGGACAAAAATCTTTTTCAAAATCCATCAAAATCAATTCCTTTCTTTTTATTAGCATTAAGCTTAATATATAATATGTAAAAATAAAAAGAAAAGTGATATAATTTGTAGATTTTAAAAAAATATTATGATAAAATAAAAATATAGAAAGGAGAGAGAAAGTACATGAAAAAAATAAAAATTATAATAATTGCATTAGTATCAGTACTATTAATTGGAAGTGCTACATTTGCAGTATTGTTTTTTGCAACAGATATTTTTAAATCAGATAAACAATTGTTTTGCAAATATGCAGAGCAAATTGGATTTAAAGAATTTGTCGATTTAGAAGGATATAACGATTACCTAAAAAGAACAGAGAGTCAAGGGCATTCAACTAATGGAGCTTTTAATGTTAGTTTAACACAAGAAGCAGATAGCATCAATGAATCAATAAAATATGCCCGGATATACAGACCCAGTAAATAATAAGTCAGACTATGAAATTACTATCGATAAAGATAATGAAGCATTGCTTACAATGAATTATTTAAGAGATAATGATTTATATGGAGTATTGTTTAAAGATATAGTTGGACAATATATTGTAGTTGAAAACAATAATTTAAAGGAATTTGCTAAAAATTTAGGAGTAGAAGATGTAAGTGCTATACCAGATAAAATAGAAATTGGCAAATTAACAAATAATATAAATTATGAAGAAATAAGCAATTTATTTAGTAAATATCTAAATACCGCAATTGAAGTAATACCTGAAGATAATTATTATAAAATCAACAAAGGTGATATATCTCTAGGAGATAAAACTGTACAAGCAGATGGATATGGAATAGAATTAAAAGTAAAAGATTTACAAAAAATACTTATAGAAATTTTTAAACAAGCAAAAAATGATGAACAAGTTTATAATCAAATTGTTAATATTACTACTCAAATAAATAAAGAAACAGCTTTAACTTTTGAAGAATATCAAAGCAGTGTTGATGAATTTATAAATAGTATATCTACAGAAATATCTAGCGAAGATAATATTAAAATTTTAGACATAAGTGTATATAAACAAGGAAAAGATACTGTTAAATTATCTATAGATATATCAGTAGAAGATACAACCAATGGACAAATTTCTATAGAAAAAACATCTGATGGTATTAAAATGATATTCAGTTTAGTAGAAACAAGTTTTGATACAAAAAATGAAGCAACTATAGAAATTACAAAAACAGAAAATTCAAATGAACAAGAGAGTTTTGAATGTGTTATAAGTAGTAAAATAGGAGATGAAGATCCTTCAAACTTTAATATAAATCTATCAAGAACAGGTGAGCTAACATCAAATAATGTTACATTTAATCTATCAATACCACTTCAATTAGGGAATGGAGTAATTGCAAATTTTGAATTAAATAACACAACAGACTTTTCAGCAGCTCCAGAAATCGAAGAGTATGCAGAAGGAAATCATTTAGTAATAAATAAAGTTCCAAAAGAGCAATTAAATAATTTATTTAATAATTTAGGAAAATTAATAAGTGAAAAACTTAAAAATGAGGCATTTATAAATATGATGAAAAATGGTGGAATTGAACAATTAGCACAGCAAGCATCACAAGAGACTCAAAATGCAATACAACAGGAACAATCTTCTATGAGTACAATGCTTAAAGATACATTTAATGCACAATTTGAAGTATATGAAGGCACAAGAAAGGGAGAAGAAATAAAAATACTTATAAATGCTATAAATTCAAGTAATCAAATAGATTCTGAACACACAGTTACATATAGTGGTGTAGAAGAAAATAATTTAGATGTAACCAAAGAATATAAAGTAACATTAGAAAAAGATAATGCAACAGGTTATATTAATAAGGTAGTAGTAGAAGAAAATTAATTTGTAACTTTTTAAGAGACTTCAAGACAGAAGTCTCTTAAAAAATGCAAAAAAATGTTGATAAAATACTTTTTTTAATATATTATATATAATATTGAATTTTAGAAAAAGAAGCAAATTAGCTTCTCATTTTCTTTGAAGGTGGGAGACATGTATTTAAAAAGATTAGAGTTACAAGGATTTAAATCATTTGCTGATAAAACAGTTTTAGAGTTTATGCCAGGTATTACATCAGTTATAGGACCAAATGGGTCAGGTAAAAGTAATATTTCGGATAGTATTAGATGGGTACTTGGAGAGCAAAGCATGAAATCATTAAGAGGGTCAAAATCAGAAGATATCATATTTGCAGGAACTCAAAGTAGAAAATCTTTAGGCTTTGCAGAAGCCTCTATTGTTATAGATAATACCGATGGAAGACTGCCAATAGAATTTTCAGAAGTTACTGTTACAAGAAGACTTTATAGAAGTGGAGAATCAGGATATTATATAAATAAAACGCCATGTAGATTAAAAGATATATTAGAACTATTTATGGATACAGGTATAGGAAAAGATGGATATTCTATTATAGGACAAGGAAAAATAGACGAAATACTAAGTAACAAATCAGAAGATAGACGTGCTATATTCGAAGAAGCTGCAGGAATTGTAAAGTATAGAGTTAGAAAAGCAGATTCAGAAAAAAAATTAGAACAAACTAAACTAAATCTTTTAAGAATAAATGATATACTGTCAGAAATAGAGGTTAATATTGAACCACTAAAAAAGCAATCAGAAAAAGCAAAAAAATTTTTAGATTTAAGAGAAGAATTAAAGGGAATAGAAATAGGTTTATTTTTATACAATATAGATAATTATAAAGAAAAAATTGCAGAAATTGCAAAAGATATCGAAATCTTTACTAATCAAAACAATGATGAAGAAGCCAAAATGCAAGAAAAACAAGAGCAAAAAGAAAGATTAAAGGAAGCAATAGATGAAATAACTTTAAAAATAGAAGAAACACAAAATTTAGGCTTTGAAATGAGAGAAAAACAAGAAAAGATAAATTCAGATATTAATATTGCAAATGAAAGAATTGCAAATAACAAAGAAAATTTTGATAGATATTTAAAAGAAATAGAAGAAGTAAATTTAAGAATTACAGAATTAGAAGAAGAAAAGAAACAGAGATTAGAAAAGAAAACAAATCTATCTTCAAACAGAGAAAAATTTGCTAAAGAATTAGAAGAGAAAGAAAAAGAGCTAGAAGAAATAAGCACAAAATTATCTGCAGAAGAAAAGAAAATAGAAGACAAAAAAAAGAAAGTAGAAGAAAATACTGACTTAAAGTATGAAAAATCTACATTAATTAATACTCAAGAAGTTAATTACGAGAACCTAGAAAAAAGAGAAAAAACAATTAAAGGCGAAATATCTGATACTATTTCGGAACTAGACCAAAAGAGATTAGAAAAAGATGAAATATCTAAAAATTTTTATGAAATAGAATCAAAACGAAATGAAACTTCAAAAAAATTAGAAGAGATAAACGAAAAAAAGGAAAAAAGTCTTTCAAAGTTAAAAGAATATCAAGATAAAATAAATACTTTATCGAGTGAGATGAGAGTAAAAGACTCAAAACTTAAATTCCTAAGTGATATGGAAAAAGAAAAAGAAGGATACACAAGAAGTGTAAAATCCCTTTTATTAGAATGTGATAAAAATGAAAGCTTAAAAAAAGGTATGCATGGAGTACTTGCAAATATTATATCAGTACCAAAAGAGTATGAAACAGCAATAGAAATGGCATTAGGGCAAACACTTCAAAACATAGTTACAGATACAGAAGAAGATGCAAAAAAATTAATAGAACATTTAAGAAAAAATAATTTAGGAAGAGCATCATTTTTGCCAATTGCATCTGTAAAAGGCAAAAAAGTTGATAGATTAATAAAAAACAATTTAGGTGGTGTAATAGGAATTGCATCTGACTTAGTTAAAGTAAATAAAAAATATGAAGAAATAATATTAAATTTACTTGGTAGAACAGTAATTGTAGATAATATGGAAACTGCAATTATTCTTGCAAGACAAAACAGTTATTCATTTAGAATTGTTACATTAAAAGGTGATGTAATAAATCCAAGTGGTGCAATAACAGGTGGATCTGTTAAAGCTAAGTTTAATAATATTATCGGAAGGACCACACAAATAGAAGACTTAGAAAAAGAAATAAAAAAATTAAGTAAAAATATAGAAGACTTAGAAAAAGAAAAGCAAGAATATGAAAAATCTCAGGAAGATGTTATAGAAGAAGTAATTGGATTAGAATATATAATGCAAGATACAGAAATCGAATATGCAACAGAAAAACAGAAAGTTTTAGCAGTAGAAGAGAATATTACAAGATTAGAGAATAAACTTGCATCTTTAAGAAAAGAACAAACAGAAATAGAAGAAGCTAAAAAAGAAAGTTCAAATACAAAAGCAGAATTAGAGAAAGAAATTGCAGACTTAGAAAAAGAAGTAGAAGAACTTTCTGTAGAAATAAAAGCATTTAGTGATAATAATAAAGATAATCAAAAATACATAGATGACTTAAATTTTGATATTACTAATTTAAAGATATCTGTTAGTTCATTTGATGAGAGTAGTACTTCAATTGATGAAATAATCGAAAGAATAGATCAAGACATCCAAAACAATAAAACTAGCATAGAGAATAAAACATCTTTAAGAGAAAAAATATTAGAAGATAATAAAATGCTAGAAGAACAAATTGTAGGTTTAAATCAGCAAATAGAGCAAATGAAACAAGAAGTAGAAACAAGTGGCGATAAAGTGGATAGTTTAAAACAAGAAAGAGTTATAAAAAACGAGGAACTTACAAATACCGAAAAAGAAATAACAGAAGAGCATACGATAATAGAAGAATTAAAAGCACAAATATCAAAACAAGAAGTAAAAAAATCTAAAATAGAATATGAATTAGAACAAATAATTAATAAAATGTGGGAAGATTATGAAATCACACCAAATAATGTAGGAGAAGAATATAAAAAACCTGAAAATATTTCTGAAACTTCAAAAAAAGTAAAAAGCCTAAGAGACCAAATAAAAAATTTAGGTAGTATTAATATTGATTCTATTGAAGAATATAAACAAACAAAAGAAAGATATGACTTTATGTGTGAGCAAAGATTAGATTTAGAGAATTCAAGTACAAAACTAAAAAAAGTAATACAAGATATGACTAAAATAATGAAAGAGCAATTTGAGAAACAATTTAAAGTTATTAATAAAAATTTTGGAGAAGTATTTAGAGAACTATTTGGCGGAGGAAAAGCTGAACTAAAATTAACAGACGAAGAAAATATTTTGGAATGTGGAATAGAAATAGAAGCAGAGCCACCAGGTAAAAAACTACAAAACATGTCACTTCTATCAGGTGGAGAAAAAGCATTTACAGCAATTGCTTTGCTATTTGCAATACTAAAAATAAATCCAGCACCTTTCTGTGTATTAGATGAGATAGAAGCGGCATTAGATGATGTTAATGTATATAGATTTGCAGATTATTTAAAAAAATTCACAAAAAACACACAATTCTTAGTAATAACACATAGAAAAGGAACAATGGAAGCGGCAGATACAGTATATGGAATAACAATGGAAGAAAATGGAATATCTAAACTTCTTTCAATGAAACTAAAATAAATCCTAAAAAAGTGTTTGACAAACGTTGCATATTATGGTAAAATATTCATCTGTAAGCCGCATAAGTTAGGTATTAAATGCTATTAAACAATAGCTACCTAAGTTTAATCTTAGCGAGTATTAGAAAAATGGAGGTCGTATAAAAGAATGTACGCATTAATTGAAGCTTGTGGAAAGCAATACAAAGTAGAAGAAAAAGATGTAGTATTTTTCGAAAAATTAGATGCAGAAGAAGGAAAAAAAGTTACATTTGATAAAGTAATATTAGTATCTGATAATGGAAAAGTACAAGTTGGTAACCCTTATGTAAAAGGTGTTAAAGTAGAAGGAAAGGTAGTATCACATGGAAAAGGTAAAAAAATTATCGTTTTCAAGATGAAACCTAAAAAGAATGAAAGAAAGAAACAAGGACATAGACAACCATACACAAAGGTTGAGATAACATCAATAAAAACAGCAACAGCAAAAACTACAGCTGTAAAAGAAGAAACAGCAGAAACAAAAACAGCAGCTAAAAAAACAGCTACAAAGAAAGAAACAACCACAACAAAAAAAGCTACAACAACAGGAGCAACTAAAAAAACAACTACAGCAACAAAGAAAACAACAACAGCTAAAAAAGAAGAAGCTAAAGCATAATAAAAAATAAGTATAATAACGATAGATAATATAGCTTAGAAGGGAGTGAATTATAAATGGCACATAAAAAAGGGCAAGGTAGTGTTAAGAACGGAAGAGATAGTGAATCAAAACGTTTAGGTGTAAAAAGAGCTGACGGACAATTCGTTTTAGCAGGAAATATATTAGTAAGACAAAGAGGAACAAAAATACATCCAGGAATTAATGTAAATAAAGGTAGTGATGACACTTTATATACAGTAATAGACGGAGTAGTTAAGTTCGAAAGAAAAGGAAAAGACAAAAAGCAAGTAAGTGTTTATCCAGTAGAAAGCAAATAAATTATAAAATTGGAATTTTATAAGAGAAATATTGACAAATTGGAGCAGATAATATATACTAATAATAGCAATATTGCAGTATGTTGCTCATTATGAATACATCAATAAAAAGACTAGGAGTGCTATTCCTAGTCTTTTTTTCTTGCTAGTTTTTATCATTATTATTTATTACTAGATAAACAATAATTAAAGCTAACATCTTTAGTATATTACTCATTATGTAATACAACCTCCTTTCTACCTTTAGGAGAAAGGCAAAAATAATTATACCATACTAAAAGACAAAATGTAAACAATTTACAATTATTAAATTAATAAAATAAATTGTTGTTTGTTTTCCGAACATCACACAACCAACAATTTATTTGTTACAGTCAGACTTAAAAATAAAACAGCAGAGAAAATGTAGGGGGTCGGCGCCACAGGCGTGCCCGTGAGAGAAAGAAAATATAGAGATGTTAATAAAAATACAAATAAGTTATCAGTCAAACTTAAAAAATAAAACCGTAGAGAAAATGTAGGGGTCGGCGCCACAGGCGTGCCCGTGAGAAAAGGAACATATAGAGATGTTAATATTATTAAAATAAAATAACAAAAAAACCATTGACAAAAGAGAAAGTATAAAATACAATATACATAACGAAAAAAGAACAAAAGAAGGAGATAAAAACATATGAAAGATAAAGAATTAAAACCAAATGCAAACTCTGTAGGGGTCGCACCCTTGGGCGACCCGCACTTCGAAGAAAACACCCCAGTATCTTCAAAGACATGCTCAAACCCAAATTCCAAACCCCAAACACTAACTTCAAATGTAGCAATCACCTTAATAGCCTTAGTAATCACAATAATAGTAATGCTAATATTAGTAGGAGTAACAGTAAGCATAGCAATAAACGGTGGATTATTTAGCACGGCAAAAAGAGCAGTAAATAAAACAGAAGAAGCAGAAGACAGTGAATTAAGATTTATGGCAATGGCAAATGCAGCAACACATAATGAAAAATGGGAATATACATCAAAAGACAATAAAACAATCCCAATCCCAGCAGGATTTGCCCCAACAGAAATAGAAGGAGAGACTAGTACAGAAGAAGGAGTAGTAATAATAGATGCAGAAGGAAATGAATTTGTATGGATACCATGTACAAAAACAGAGTATGAAGGTGCAACTATAGATGATAGTTGGCCATCATGGGGATATACAGATAAAACATGGACTGATTCCCAAACACAAATAGGAGAAACAAGCATAGAGAAAAATGGTGGCTTCTATGTAGCAAGATATGAGGCAGGAGTACCAAGTAATGCTCCATTTTATGCAAGTAAAGATGGAGACACATATTATTATGCTAACGGGGCTGATATAAATGCAAAAACAAATGATGGAAATGGAAAAAATACAAAAGATTATAAACCGGTAAGTAAAAAAGAAAATCAGGTATGGAATTGTATATCACAACTAAATGCAAAAAAAGTATCAGAAAAAATGTATGAAAGTAATACAACAGTAAAAAGTTATTTAATAGATTCACATGCATGGAATTTAATATGCACGAAATTTATAAGAGATAGAGTAAAAAAAGATATAACAAATTCAATTAATTGGGGAAATTATTATAAAAATACAACAACAAAATATGAAAATTTAAATGTATTATATGCGGTTCATACTAATGATAAAAAATATGCAGAAACTTATTCTAAAGGAATAATTCCAGAAGGAACAGCACCGAAAAATCAAGGAAGTAACTATTTAGAATTATGTACAGGAGCAAGCGAAGATTTTAAGGCATACAATATATATGATATGGCTGGAAATATGGCTGAATGGACAACGGAAATAGGAGATGATACTAATACTGATAGTGTTGCATATGCATCTGTTCGCGGTGGTCAGCTTACAGCTAATGCATGGTACAGATATAGTGCAGTTATATGTTCTGAAGGTGATTTTGGTGATTTATTTTGTGGTGTTGGACAAGGCTTCCGTGTGGTACTTTATTTTTAAAAGCAGTATCCATGTGAAATTTTTGTTACATTTAGAACACATCTTAAAATATAAAAATGGATATTAGTCTTAAAGGACTTGTGTCCATTTTTTAATATTTATATTGTAATAATAATTAAAATAATATATAATATATAAATAGTTATACTTGCTTTTGGCAAATTTTGAAGGGGGAAATCATTATGAGCAAAAAAATAATTTTAAGTGGAATACAAGCAACAGGAAAATTAACACTTGGAAATTATTTGGGGGCAATAGATAACTGGGTAAAAATGCAAGAAGAATATGATTGTTATTATATGATTGCAAATCTGCATTCTCTTACAGTTAGAAATAATCCAGAAGAATTAAAAAATAATACACTTAAAATATTAGCAATATATATTGCAGCAGGTCTTAATCCAGATAAAAACACAATATTTATACAGTCACAAGTAAAAGAACATGCAGAATTAGGATGGATATTAGATTGTTATACATATATGGGCGAATTATCAAGAATGACTCAATTTAAGGATAAATCTGCAAAACATGCAGATAATATAAATGCTGGATTGTTTACTTATCCAGTATTAATGGCAGCAGATATACTTCTATATCAAGCAGATTTAGTTCCTGTTGGTGAAGACCAAAGACAGCATTTAGAAATAACAAGAGATATTGCAGAAAGATTTAATAAGATTTATGGTAAGACTTTTGTTATACCAGATGCTTATGTTAGAAAAGCAAGTGCAAGAATAATGGGACTTCAGGATCCTGAAAGTAAAATGAGTAAAAGTGCTACAAATTTAAATGATGTTATCTTTTTAGAAGATGAACCAGAAGTTATACTTAAAAAATTTAAAAAAGCAGTAACAGATTCAGAAAACAAAGTAAAATTTGATCCAGAAAATAAACCAGGTGTAAGTAACCTAATGCAAATATATTCAGCAATTACTAATAAAACGATGGATGAAATTGAGAATGAATTTGATGGCAAAGGCTATGGAGATTTTAAAATGACAGTTGCAAATTCTGTTATAGATAAATTAAAACCAATTCAAGAAAAGTATAAAGAATTATTAAATAACAAGGAATATCTAGAAGAGATATATACAAAAGGTGCAGAAAATGCAAGAAAAATTGCATCAAAAACATTAGAAGATGTAAAGCATAAAATTGGAATTTTATAGGAGAAATATTGACAATTATACAAATGCAAGTTATAATATTAATGAGAAACAACTTAAAAGGAAAATTTCATTAGTGAACTAAAAAAAGGCAGTAGTTGCAGCTACTGCCTTTTGCCTTATGTATCAAACTCTTTTAATATTAAAAGGATTAATACTAAAGCTACCAACTTATGGTAGTTTTTCATTAGTGAAACAACCTCCTTTCTACCTTTAGGTGAAAGGCAAAAATAATTATATCATACTAAAAGACAAAATGTAAACATTTTACAATTATTAAATTGTATAATTTATTTGTATTGAAATAAGAATTAAAATAATATATAATGTTAAAAATATAAGAAAAAGATTTTATAAGGAGAGTAGAATGTTTGTTGATTATACCAAAATTATAATTAAATCTGGAAATGGCGGAAATGGAGCAGTTAGTTTTAGAAGGGAAAAATACGTAGCAGCAGGTGGACCAGACGGAGGCGACGGCGGAAAAGGTGGAGATATATATTTTGTAGTAGATCCAGATTCTAATACATTAATTAATTTTAGATATAATAAAAAGTATAAAGCTGAAAACGGACAAAATGGTAGTGGAAATAGATGCTATCGGAAAATCTGGGGAAGATTTATATGTAAAAGTTCCTAGAGGTACAGTTGTAAGAGATAGTGAAACAGGAAAATTAATTGCAGATTTGTCTAAGGAAGGACAAGTAGAGCTAATTCTTCCAGGAGGAAGAGGAGGTAAAGGAAATTCGCATTTTGCAACATCTACCAGACAAGCCCCAAGATTTGCGCAAGATGGAGAAAAAGGTATAGAGAAGGAAGTAATACTTGAACTAAAGTTATTAGCAGATGTAGGATTAATAGGATTTCCAAGTGTTGGCAAATCTACAATTCTTTCTGTAGTTACATCTGCAAGACCTAAGATTGCTGATTATCATTTTACAACACTAGAGCCAAATTTAGGAGTTGTTAAAACAGAATATGGAGATAGTTTTGTTTTAGCAGATATTCCAGGTATAATAGAAGGAGCAAGCGATGGAGTAGGATTAGGTTTAAGATTTTTAAGGCATATAGAAAGAACAAGACTTTTACTTCACGTTATAGATGTATCAGGCTCAGAAGGAAGAAATCCAGTAGAAGATTTTAAAGTTATAAACAAAGAACTAAAAAGATACAGTGAAAAATTAAGCACAAGAAAACAAATAATCGTTGCAAACAAAATAGATAGCATGCAAGATGAAAATTTATATAAAGATTTAGAAAAATTAGCAAAAGAAAAAAATATCGAAATATTTAAAATATCTGCTGTAACAGGAGATGGATTAAAAGAATTGTTTGCACATGTATCTAAAGTTCTAAAAACTCTTCCAAAAAAAGAACTAGAAGAGGCAGAAGAAAAAGTAGTATACACATTAAAAGAAGAAACCGAAGGATTTAATGTAAGAAAAGAAGATGGTATGTATATTGTAGAAGGACCTGCAATTGAAAAAATAATGGCAAGAGCAAATTTAGAAGACAATGAATCATTATATTACTTCCAAAAAAGTATTAGATTTTTAGGAGTAGAAGATAGATTAAAGGCTATGGGAGTAAAAGAAGGAGATACAGTAAAATTTATAGATTGGGAAATGGAATGGTTTGATTAAAAAAATCACAAAAAAAGAAAACTTTTGTTTGACATTTAATAATTTATATGATAATATATAGGCAAATATATTTTCGGGAGTGATTATATTGAAAAAAGAAGAAATGAATGATTTAAACAAGAGAGAAAAAGCAATACTTAAATTCATAGAAAAGCAAATAAAAGATAAAGGATATCCTCCATCAGTAAGAGAAATAGGTAAAGCTGTAGGATTAAGTTCAACTGCAACGGTACATGGATATATAGCAAAACTTGCAAAAAAAGGATATATTAAAAAAGAAGATCAAAAAGGAAGAACTCTAAAATTATTAAAAGGTGGACTTGCAGATGGCGAAGCTCCAACACCTAAATCGTTATATAACGGAAAAGAGTTAGTTGATGTTCCAGTAGTAGGAAAAATTACAGCTGGAGCTCCAATACTTGCAGTAGAAAATGTTACAGATACATTTCCTATTCCAATTGATTTTGTTGGAAACAGTGAAAGCTTTATGCTTACAGTACGTGGCGAAAGCATGATAGAAGCAGGAATTTTAGACGGAGATTACATATTAGTAAAAAGACAAAACACAGCTAGAAATGGACAAATAGTAGTAGCATTAATAGAAGATGAAGCAACAGTTAAAACATTTTATAAAGAAAAAGACCACATTAGATTACAACCAGAAAATAGTACAATGGATCCAATAATAGTTCCAGATTGTAAAATACTTGGAATTGTAGGTGGAGTATTTAGAAAGTTGTAAAATAAAAGATAAAATATTAAAAATTGTATCTTAATTAATAGATACAATTTTTTTTAGTATAAAACCATAAAATAAATTGTTGTTTGTGAGTGGAAAATTTTAGGGACTGTCCCTAAAAATTACCATTTTTGGGGATTTTTGGGACTGTCCTGAATTTTCCGAATACGGAACAAATAACAATTTGTATAATTAATTTTAAATAGACTAATAATACAAATTAGAGGTGATTATATGCAAAAAGATAAAAAATTTCCAAAAAAAGAAGATACAACTAAATACGGAGAATTTGTGTGTTCTAATTATCATTGGCTTCCAATAGAAAAGCAAAAAGAGCAAGCAGAAGATTTAGCAAACATGACGAAAAATAAAAAAGAAAAAAATAAATAAAAAAGTGTAATAATAATGCTCCCAACCTAATATACATTAATTAAAGTTTAATTGTACAAACATTTTATTAGGAGGGAATATTAGTATGGAGAATCTAGAAATATATGAGGACATTGCTAATCGTACAGATGGTGATATATATGTTGGTGTAGTACGGACCTGTTAGAACTGGTAAATCAACATTTATTAAAAATTTTATGGATTTATTAGTTATACCAAATATACAAAATACTTATAAAAAAGAAAGAGCAAGAGATGAACTTCCACAAAGTGCAGCAGGTAGAACAATAATGACAACAGAACCAAAATTTGTACCAAATGAGGCAGTGGAAATTACAATAGGAGAAAATCTAAAATTAAAAACACGTCTAGTAGATTGTGTTGGATATTTAGTTAATAATGCACTACGGATATATGGAAAACGATGTTCCTAGAATGGTAAAAACACCTTGGTCAGATGAAGAAATACCATTTGAAATTGCTGCAGAAGTAGGAACAAAAAAAGTTATTACAGAACATTCAACAATAGGCATTTTAGTTACAACAGATGGAAGTATAACAGAAATACCAAGAGAAGATTATATTGAGGCAGAAGAAAGAGTTGTAAGAGAACTAAAAGAATTAAATAAACCATTTGTTATTGTATTAAATACAAATAATCCATATTCAGATTATTGCAAAGAACTTGCAAGAGCTTTAGAAGATAAATATGGAGTAGCAGTTATTCCTACAGATTGTACGAATTTAAATATGGAAGATGTAAACGATATTTTTGGTAAAATTTTATATGAATTTCCAGTAGAAAGAATTAATTTAAATTTTCCAGGATGGATAGATGGATTATCAGATGAACATTCATTAAAACAAGAATTATTTACAAGTGTAAAAGAAGCATTTAAAGACACTAATGCAGTTAAAAACATAAATATGGGAATAGAAAGAATAAACCTTTCAGAAATTGTAGAACAAACTGTTATAAAAGAAATTAATCTTGGTAATGGTTCAGTAACATTAGATATTCAGCTTCAAAACAATTTATTCTATCAAGTATTAACTGAGATAACAGGTGTAGAAGTACAAAATGAAGCAGATTTATTTTCAACTATTTCTACATTATCAAAAGTAAAAAAAGAATATGATAAAGTTGCTATAGCATTAGAAGAAGTAAAACAAAAAGGATATGGAATAGTAACACCTAGTATGGAGGAACTAATATTAGAAGAACCAGAAATGGTAAAACAAGGTTCAAGATTTGGAGTAAGACTAAAAGCAAAAGCACCATCTATACATATGATTAGGGCAGATATTGAGACAGAAGTATCACCAATAGTAGGAAGCGAAAAACAATCAGAAGAACTAGTAAACTATTTACTATCTGAATTTGAAAATGATCCAATCAAAATTTGGGAATCAAATATATTTGGAAAAAATCTACATGAACTTGTAAACGAAGGATTACAAAATAAATTATACAGAATGCCAGAAGATGCACAAGGAAAACTTCAAGAAACATTAGAAAGAATAATAAATGAGGGAAGTGGAGGATTAATCTGTATAATACTATAACAAAAATGGTGAAAAAAGGGGTCTGCCCCTTTTTTTCACAATTGAATTTTTGAACGAATAAAAATATTGTATATAAAGTGATAAAAAACAAATAATAAATTATAAAAAACTATTGACAAAAGGTAAAGAAATAAAATAGAATAAAACAGAGATATAAATATTAAGAAACATAAAACAAAAGAAGGAGATAGAAACATATGAATAATAAAGAATTAAAACCAAATGCAAACACTGTAGGGGTCGCACCCTTGGGCGACCCGCACTTCAAAGAAATTACTAAAAATACTCCAACGCCCAACTCAAATCCAAATTCCAAAATCCATACACTAGCTTCTGACCACAGCGCCATTACTCTAATAGCATTAGTAATAACAATAATAGTAATGCTAATCTTAGTAGGAGTATCAGTAAGCATAGCAATAAATGGGGGACTATTCAGCACAGCAAAAAAGGCTACAGCAGATACACAAGCAAACATAGATGCAGAACAAAGATTAGCAAGTGGAAGAATAAAAGTAGATGGTAAATGGTACAACTCATTAGAAGATTACACAAAAGGAATAGAATCATCAGACCAAAATGACGAACCATCAAAATGGGCACAAGATGCAGAAGAAAATATAACATATGATGGAAAACCATCAGAAATAAAAATAGGAGACTACGTAAATTACAAACCAGAGACAAAAACAACAACTTATGAAAGTAGTAAATTAGGAGAAAATTATACAGGAAGTTCAAGTAATGACTCAGATGGTTTAACAACAGACAGTTTAAACTGGAGAGTATTAGGAGTAGACGAAAATGGTTGTTTAACATTAATAAGCGATAAACCAACAACTAAAGCTGTTTTTTTTTGGGGAGCGACAGGATACAACAATGGAGTATATATATTAAATGATATATGTGAAAGATTGTATAGTAATACAAAATTGGGAATAAAAGCAAGAAGTATAACAATAGAAGATATAGAAGCAGGATTTAGTGATGATGGAAAAAAAGCAAGAGAAGATTATACTAGTAGTGGTAATGTAAAATATGGAAAAACAAATGAATCACCATATTCAAGTAGTAAACAATATCCGATAATATATAAAGAAGAAAATGGTTCGGGAATAGATAGTACGACAGTTAAAAGCGGTGGAATAGGGGAAAGTGTACCTTATTACAATGAAACTCAATTAACACAAAAAACAGAAAATAAAGAAAGTGACACAGCAACATCAAATTTAACATGTATACAAACATATTATTACTTTGAAAACACCCCAGAAAATTATTGTAAAAATGAAAAATTTTACGAAATGATTTTCGAAACAACTTCTAACTATTGGTTGGCGTCGCGCTATGTCAATTGCGACTCTAACTATGCTGGATTCGGCTTGCGCCGTGTGAACTATGCTAACCTTCTCGGTAGCGACTTGTTCAACTCAGGTGGCAATGCGGGCAACTACGGCATTTACCTTCGCCCCGTAGTTTCTCTAGGATTTAATATCTCAATAGAAACAGTGGATAATAATTCCGATACTAACCCACATAAAATACCGGGAGTTAAGTAATTCATAAGAATAAAACTCTGCAGGAAGGCATTTTGTCTTCTTGCATTTTTTAACAATAGGAGTAGTTATATACTCCTATTATATTTTTATTTCTTTGTTACCAGCCGACTTACAAATAAAACAATAGAGAAAATCTAGAGGTAGTCGCCTTAGGCGTGCCCGTGAGAAAAAGAACATATAGAGATGTTAATACTATTAAAATAACAAAAATAAAAAAATCGGAAAACTATTGACAAAAGGTAAAGAAATAAAATAGAATAAAACAGAGATATAAATAATAAGAAACATAAAACAAAAGAAGGAGATAAAAACATATGAAAGATAAAGAATTAAAACCAATTGCAAAAGCTGTAGGGGCGGATTCCATATCTGCCTACAAAGGAATTACTTTAATAGCCTTAGTAATAACAATAATAGTAATGCTAATTTTAGTAGGAGTATCAGTAAGCATAGCAATAAATGGAGGACTATTCAGCACAGCAAAAAAGGCTACAGCAGAAACACAGTATCAAGAAGACAAAGAAATGTTACTTTCAGCAGTAATAGGAGCAATAGACAATAACGCAGAAGTAGATTATAAAGAATTAGATGAAAACTTACCACATGGATTTAAAGGAACACAAGGAGAATATACGAGCGAAGCAGGAAACCTATTTTGTGTAAATAAAAGTGGAAATATAATAAAACCAATAACAATAACTGTTGGCACAGAAACAGTAATGTTAACACCAAAGAATGTAGGAGAGTACTTAGGGAAGGTAGTAACAAATTATAAAAAAAGTGATACAGAAACAGAGACTATAACAATAGGAGAAAAACAATATACAGTTTCAACAAAATACAGATTATACTATGTAGATTTTGATAATAAATACAAAGACGGAGAAGGAACAATATATTTAAAAGCAGAATGTACAGGAAATACAACTGATAATAATTCATTACAAACAACAGAACCTACAGAAGGAGATTTAGTAAAAATAAAAGAACTAAACCCAGAATTATATAAAAATGGAAATCCACCAACAAGTGAAAATATGAAGGCAGTAACATGGTTAACAAATACAAAAAATTGGGAAGGGTTAAAAAGTAATCTAGACGGAATTAAGGAAAGTGATATAAATTATGTAGTAGGAGCACCAAGTGTAGAAATGATGATGGATAGTTATAATATACATTATAATTTAACAGAAAAATCACTAGATACAAGTGTTCTAGATAAAAATTCGAATCGAGTAAAACTATTTTATCAATATCCTTATAAAGGCGATAGTAATAATTATGGTTATGGAGTTGGTCCTTCGAACGATAGCTCAGCTAAAGATGGATATTATTTCTACACAACAGATTATTCAGTACAAGAAAATAAAGAATTAGAAGAAGATATAGGTACAATGTACTGTCCGGGTAATAATACATATAGCTGGTTGGCGTCTCCTTCAGCTCAGATATCTACCTGCTTAATGCGTATAAACTACGATTCCGGAGGTAGAGTTGGTAACGATTATTATTACGGTAATGAAGCATTCTGCCCGTTAGTTTCTCTTAAATCTTCAGTTCAATTAACTTTAGAATAGTTACTAGTTAGAGATATACAAATTAAATAAAGTATTGCAAAAATAAATTTTTATGTTAGAATATAAGCATAAAAATTTATTTTTTTATGGAGATGAAGTATGTTAAAAGAATATGGTTTTGTAAGATGTGGAGCAGTAGTTCCAAAATTAAAAGTTGCAGATGTAGATTTTAATGTATCTGAGATAATTAATCAAATAAAAATTGCAGAAAGTAAAAATGTACAAATTGTGTGTTTTCCTGAACTTTGTGTAACAGGTTATTCATGTGGCGATTTGTTTTATCAAGATGTATTAATTGATAAGACAATAGTAGGATTACAAAACATATTACAAGAAACTATAAATCTAAATATTATTAGTATAATAGGAATGCCAATAAGATTTGAAAATCAGCTATTTAATACAGCTGTTGTAATTCAAAGGGGAGGGATTTTGGGAATTGTTCCAAAAACTTTTATTCCAAATTATGCAGAATTTTATGAAAAAAGATGGTTTGCATCTAGCAAAAATGCTAACCAAAAGGAAATAGTTCTTTTTGGAAAAAGTATACCTTTTGGAACAGACATTATATTTAAAGACAAAGAAAATGAAAACATATCATTTGGAATAGAAATATGCGAAGACTTATGGGCAGTCGAATCTCCAAGCAATAAAATTGCATTAAATGGAGGAACTATAATATTTAATCTATCTGCAAGCAATGAAGTGATAGGAAAAAATGAATATAGAAAAGACTTAGTAAAAACTCAATCTGCAAAAACTATTTCTGGTTATATATATTCTTCAAGCGGAGTAAATGAATCTACTACGGATACTGTATTTTCAGGGGCAAGTATGATATACGAAAATGGAAAATGCCTTGCAGAAAACGAAAGATTTGATTTTGAAAGCAATTTAATATATACAGATATTGATACAAAGAGAATAATGAATGATAGAGTAAAAAATATAAGTTACATGGGAGAGGTAGATATATTAAATTACAGAAAAATTGATATAGAAATTATAGATTGTATAGATAGTTTGGAAAGAGATTACAAAGAATATCCATTTGTTCCAGATGATAAAAAAAAAATAAATGAAATTTGTAATGAAATTTTAAATATTCAAAGTTATGGACTAGCAAAAAGATTACAACATACTAAAATAAATAAAGTTGTAATAGGTGTTTCTGGTGGACTTGATTCTACACTTGCTTTTTTAGTGGCTGTGCGTACATATAAGATACTAGATATTCCAAATAAAAATATAATTGCCATAACCATGCCTGGATTTGGAACAAGTTCTAGAACATATGAAAATGCTAAAAATCTAATAAAAAGTTATAATGCAACTTTAAAAGAAATTGATATAACTGAGTCTTGTTTAACACATTTTAAAAATATAGGACATAAAGAAAATGAGCATGATACAACTTACGAAAATGCACAAGCAAGAGAGAGAATGCAAATTTTAATGGATATAGCAAATAAAGAAGGTGCAATAGTAGTAGGAACAGGAGATTTATCAGAACTTGCACTTCGGATGGTGTACATACAATGGTGACCAAATGAGTATGTATGGAGTAAATAGCAGTATTCCAAAAACACTAATAAGATATCTAATACAATGGGTTGCAGATAACAGCAATATAGAAGAATATAAAAAGACTATCTACGATATTTTAGACACACCAATATCACCAGAATTATTACCACCAGATAATGAAGGAAATATTAAACAAATGACTGAAAGTTTAGTAGGACCTTATGTGTTACATGATTTCTTTTTATATCATTTCTTAAGATATGGAGCATCACCTAAAAAAATATATTATATCGCTTGCAAAACATTTGATAAAAAATTTAGTAAAGAAGAAATAAAAAAATGGCTAGAAATATTTATAAAAAGATTTTTTACTCAGCAATTTAAAAGAAATCCAATGCCAGATGGACCAAAAGTAGGAACTATAAGTCTCTCGCCTAGAGGTGATTTAAGAATGCCGAGTGATGCAGAATTTAATATATGGCTTAAAAACATAGAATAGAGAATAGTGGGAGTTAAAATATGCCACTATAATACGTGGGAGGAAAAATGAGTAATTTTAAATCAGGGTTTGTATCAATAATAGGAAGAACGAATGTAGGAAAATCAACATTAATTAATAGTCTAGTAGGAGAAAAGGTTGCTATTACTACAGATAAACGTCAAACTACTAGAACTGCAATAAAGGCAATTGTAAATAGAGAAAATTCTCAAATAATTTTTATAGATACACCAGGAATACACAAACCAAAAACAAAACTTCGGAGAAACAATGAACGAAACAGCATGGGGTACAATTCCAGATGTTGATGTACTATTATTTATTATTGAAGCAACATCAGACAAAATTGGAAAAGGTGATAGCTTAGTTTTAGAAAAAATAAAAGAAAAAAATAAAAAAACAATATTAGTTATTAATAAAATAGATTTAATAGAAAAAGAAAAATTGTTAAAACTAATAGATATATATAGCAAAGAATATAATTTTGAAGCTATAATTCCAGTATCTGCATTAAAAAATGAAAACACAAACAAAATACTAGATGAAATAGAAAAGCACATTCCAGAAGGACCTGCATATTATGATATAGAAGAATACACTGATCAAACTGCAAGACAATTAATGGAAGAAGCTATAAGAGAAAAAGCATTAAAGCTGTTAGACCAGGAAGTTCCACATGGTATACTTGTAGAAGTAGAAAAAATGAATTTAAGAAAAACAACTAAAGGAAAAGATATTTATGATGTCGATGCTACAATTTTTGTTCTTAGAAAATCTCATAAAGGAATAGTTATAGGTAAAGATGGAGCAATGCTTAAAAAAATTGGAATGTATGCAAGACAAGATATGGAGAGAACATTAGGAACAAAAATAAATTTAAAATTATGGGTAAAAATTAAAGAAGATTGGCAAGATAATCAAAGTATTATAAAAAGATTTAAAAATGAATAAAAAATATAAAATTACAAAAGATAAAATTAAAGGTGTGAAAAATATTTACTTTGCACTCAAATCAAGGAGATGAAGACGTATGATAAAACAATTAGCATGGAATACCTTTAAGAATACAGGAAATATAGATACATTTTTAGAGTTAAAACAAATAATGGATGTTGAAGAAAATATGAAGGCGGAAAATTATGAAATTATTAAAAACGAAGGGATTAATAATTGCAGAAAAAACAGTAGCAGATTTTGATAAAATAGTTACAATATTAACACCAAATATGCGGAAAGATTGAGGTAGCAGCCAAAGGAGCAAGAAGACCTAAAAGTCTCCTTATGGCTGGTACTCAATTTTTATGTTTTGGAGAATATATATTATATAAAGGTGGAAATACTTATTCAATTAATTCTTGCGAAACAATAGAAGTGTTTTATAACATACGAACAGATTTAGATAAATTAAAATATGCATCATATATAACAAAAATAGTAAATGATGTAACAACAGAAAATCAAAGTGCATATAAAGTAATGCAACTTTTTTTAAACACGCTATATATGATATCCGAAACTGATAAAGATTTAAGTCTAATAAATTCAGTATTTATTATAAGACTTTTATCAATAATAGGATTTAGACCAATGATAGAAGAATGTAAAAATTGCAAAGCTAAAGATGATTTAATGTACTTTAGCTTTAGGGATAGTGGATTTAAATGTTCAACTTGTGGCAAACAAGATAAAGGAGCTATGCAGATTTCACCAACAACAAAAGATGCGATCAGATATATAATACTTGCAAATGCAAAAAAAATATTTTCTTTTGAAGTACCAAAAGAAACAATAAAAGAATTAGAAATAATATCAAAAATTTACTTGCAAGATAAATTGGAAAAGGAATATAAATTGTAGTTTGTTTTTTAGGTTCTTTAGGGAAGGTTATAATTATTTGTTTCCAACGCGAATTCCGTTACTGAAACTGTAAGTTGCTAAAAGCAACAACAGTTTCATGTAACGAAAGCTGGATCGCTCAGGCTGAGAAACAAATAATTATTAACCTTTCCTACGAACCAATTAAACATTTCTACAAACAATAATTTATCAAAATAACTCTTGCGTATTTATTTTTATTCATATATAATCAAGTCATACAATAAATTGAAATCAAATAATAAAATTGAATGGAGGTTTTTATATGAATATAACAATAACTGGAAAGGACGTAAAAGCAACAGAAGCTATAAGAGAATATGTAGAAAAGAAAATGGAAAGAATAGAAAAATATTTTGATTCTGACATTGATGTATCTGTTACAATAAGAACAGAAAGGGCAGAACAAATTGCAGAAATGAGTGTAAAAGTTAAACAAGATACATATAGAGCAGTAACATCTCATAAAGATATGTATGCATCTATTGATAAAGACATAGACATACTTGAAGGTCAAATTAGAAAATGGAAAACAAGAAAAGATAGAGCTAATAAAGAAGATTCTATCAAAGTAATGGGAGAAAGTCTTGAAGAAAAAAATGCAATAGAAAATGAAATAATAAAAACAATATTTTATGACATAAAACCTATAACTCCAGAAGATGCAAAATTAAAATTGCAAGAAAAACCACAAGATAGATTTATAACATTTATAAATCAAGAAACAAATAAAGTAAATGTATTATTTAAGTTAAAAGACAATAAAAACTATGGACTATTAGAACCAGAAAATTAGTATAAATAAAAGGAAATAAAGTATGGATTTTAATGAATTATTAAAAAGAAGAATACAAAGTACATATATAATAAAAACTAGATCAGGTTTAGATTCTCAATCTATTATAAATAATTTATCATCACAGCTTTATAATTTTATGACTAAAAAACAGGGATTTTCAAGTGCGAATATATCAAGAGGAATGAGAGATATAGTAATAGAAGAATATAGAGAGTCGGTAACACTATCTCTTTTAAATCTATATTTAGATTGCATACAAAATAACGACAATCTTACAAACGAGCAAGATATAACAATTAAAAATATGCTAAAATCTTCAAGCGATATTAATAATATAGCCAATACTATATTAAAAAATAATGATATGATACATAGATTACGGAAGAGTAGTAATTGAGGAATCCATAGGAGAACTTAAAAAAGAACAAAATAAGGATAGTACTTATATGCAAAAAGTTGTAGCAAAATCGACTCCTGCAAATAATGTTACAACTGTTAATACTTTAGCTTCGGTACAAGAATTAATTAAAAATATGAGTGATTATTCAGAGTTCTTTGGATACAATAATTTATATGATATTAATACATTATATAGTGATATTAGTAAAAACGTTAAAGACAAGCAAAAAAACAGAATTTATACAGGTAATGAAATGACAGGAATATTAAATATTGGAGCAAAAAATGGAATAGAGAAACAGACACAAGAAGATTCAATATTGATGCTTGCACATCCTAGAAATGAAAAATTTAAAATAGCATTAGTTGCAGATGGTATGGGAGGACAAGGCAACGGGGATTCAGCAAGTTATATAGCAATTAATCTTACAAAAAAATGGTTTGAAAATTTACCAGTTGAATTTTATAATTCAGATGTAATTAAGCTAAAACAGGCAGATGGAAGAATTATTAACATTACATTTCAAGATGCTATAAAAAATCATTTAATTGATGTAAATAATAAAATTGTTGAACTAACAGGAAATAAACCAGGAACAACATTTTCTTCTGCAATAATTAGAAACAAAAATGGAGAAGATATAGTTACATCTGTTTCAATAGGAGACTCAAAAATATTAAAGATATCTCAAGATGGATCAGTAGTTCAATTATCAAAAGATGATAATATAATTTCCGAGCAAATAAAAAGTGGAACTTTATATGTAGAAGATGCTAATCCCAATAATGTATATACTTCTGATCCACAATATGCATCTTTAGATATTACATACAAACCAAGAGAAAATGTACAGGGAACACACACTTTAAATGAAAGCGATATAAGATTTCATAAAAAAAATAATATTATAACTGATTATTTAGGATGTGGACAAACTCGGAGAAAAATTAAATTCAAAATTAAATCAAAATATAAATAAATATATATCAGAATGGTATTTTAATAAAGGTGATAAATTATTCTTATGTAGTGACGGAATAGCAGATAATCTTAGTGATCCAGAAATTGCATATTTGATGTATTCATATAGAAATGCGGGTGATTGCTTAAAGAATATAGTAAATAGTATATATGAAATCGAAAATCAAAAAATACAAAAAGGAACCAATAATCCACCGCAATACATACAAAACAATAATAATTTTAAAAATACATTAAAAGGATCTGGGGACAATATAAGTGCAATTGTTGTAGAAAATGAAAGCGGGGAAAGATAAAATGGAGTTTTCTGAAGCTTGTTCTGACGTATGGTATATATTAGAAAGTTTAAAACCAAGTGAACTATGTAAAATACCTAAGAAATTATTAGAAACAATACATATTCTAAAGATAGATGATTACACATCTAAAATAGATTTAAATTATCCATTAGAGAATCAAGAATTATCAGAAGCAACTATAGGATTGTTATCTTTTATATATAATAATTATTTAGGTACAATAGAAGAAAAAGAAGAATACGAAAGAACATATAAAGAATGTTTAAAATCTATTAATAATACTGAAGAATACAAAATTCAGTTTAAAAAAATAGATGAACAAATAGAACAAGAAAGCAATAAAAAAGATTTAATTCAATATAAAGGTAAAGACAATATATTTTTTAGAATAATTAATAAAATCAAAAAAATTTTAAGATTAGTTTAATGTTTTTTTGAAAAGTCATTTTCATAAAAGTTATATTAAAACTATTATTATAAAGTGAATAGTAAAAAATAGAAATTATTTTACTATTCACTTTTTTAAGCTTCTAAATATTTACAATCCCTAGTTTCTGTTATATAATATTAAAATGAAATTGAAAGGAGCTTGGAAAATATGGCAGAGAATAATTTAAATAATCAAGAACAATTAGATGAAAATCATTTAATAGCAATTAGAAAAGAGAAGTTAAAGGATTTGCAAGAACAAGGGAAAGACCCTTTTAAAATAACAAAATATAATAGAACACATTTAAGTAGCGAAGTTAAAGAAAATTATGATGAATTAGAAGGAAAGGATGTTTCTGTTGCAGGTAGAATTATGGCAAAAAGAATAATGGGAAAAGCATCTTTTTGTACTATACAAGATTCTACAGGAAAAATTCAAAGTTATGTTAGTATAAATGATTTAGGAGAGGAAAGTTATTTAGCTTTTAAAACGTATGACATAGGAGATATTATTGGAATAAAAGGTTTTGTATTCAAAACAAGAACAGAAGAAATATCCGTACATGCAAAAGAAGTAGTACTTCTTACAAAATCTTTAAGACCGCTTCCAGAAAAATTCCATGGTTTAAAAGACACAGAACTAAGATACAGACAAAGATATGTTGATTTAATAATGAATCCAGAAGTAAAAGAAACATTTATGATTAGAAGTAAAATAATAAAAGAAATAAAAAATGTATTAGATAAAAAGGGATATGTAGAAGTAGATACTCCTATACTAAATACAATAGCAGGGGGAGCTGCTGCAAGACCATTTATTACACACCACAATACGTTAGATATGGACATGTACTTAAGAATAGCTAACGAATTATACCTAAAAAGACTAATAGTTGGTGGGTTTGACAAAGTGTATGAACTTGGTAGAATGTTTAGAAACGAAGGTATATCGATAAAGCATAATCCTGAATTTACAAATATAGAATTATACTCAGCTTATGAAGATTATAACGACATGATGGATATAACAGAAGAAATAGTATCTACAGTAGCACAAAATGTTCTTGGAACAACAAAAATAACATATCAAGGAACACCGATAGATTTAACTCCAGGATGGAAAAGAATAACTATGATAGATGCAATAAAAGAAGTAACAGATGTAGATTTTAATACAATAGAATCAGATGAAGATGCAGTTAGTGTGGCTAAAGAATTAGGAATAGAAGTAGAAGAACCACTTTCAAGAGGAAATGTAATCAACTTAGTATTTGAAGAAAAAGTTGAAGAGACATTAGTTCAACCAACATTTATATATGATTATCCAGTTGAAGTGTCACCACTTACAAAAAGAAAGCCATCAGACCCAAGATTAGTAGAAAGATTTGAAATATTTATAGGTGGAAGAGAATATGGAAATGCTTATTCAGAACTAAATGATCCAATAGATCAATATGAAAGATTCTTAGATCAAGCAAAACAAAAAGCAGCTGGAAATGAAGAAGCAAATGATATGGATGATGATTTTATTCAAGCATTAGAATATGGAATGCCACCAACAGGAGGACTTGGAATAGGTGTAGATAGACTTATAATGCTTCTTACAGATTCAGCATCAATAAGAGATGTATTATTATTCCCAACGATGAAGCCTTTAAACTAGTTCAATGATAATACGAGGAGTAAGATTATGGATGAAAATTATTTAGATAAAATTAAATATGAAAAAATCGGCGAGACAGAGGATTCGAAAGAACGTCAGTTAAATTGGAATATTGCATTTGGTTTGCAAGCAGTAGACAATCTTACTCCTTCTAAATATATGGTCGATTTAGCAACAGAAAATATAATTGGTATAAAAAGCTACGAAGTTGTTGAAGAAGAAGTAAAGCAGTATTATGAAAATACTGACAAAGCAAAAGTTAATAAAAATGAAAAACAGGCAGATGAGGTGTCTTTAAGAATAGTAAAAATATTAAATGACAAAGCCTTTACATTTAATTACTTGACATTAAAACAATTTCACAAAAAGCTATTTGAAAATATTGATATAGGAATAGATGAAAAATACATTGGTGAGTTTAGAGACTATAACATTACAAAGAAGGAACCAATTTTAAATTGTGAAACAGTACAATATGCAGATTATTCTATGATAGAAGAAACTTTAAAATATGATTTTGAAGAAGAAGCAAATCAAAAATATATAGAAAAAACTGATAAAGAAAAAATAGAAAGAATATGCACATTTACTGCACATATTTGGCAGGTACACCCTTTCGGAGAAGGAAATACAAGAACCACTGCTGTATTTATTCAAAAATATCTAAATAGCAAAGGATTTAATGTTAATAACGAACTATTTAAAGATAATTCATTATACTTTAGAAATGCATTAGTTAGAGCAAATTATAGTAACATTTCAAAAGGAATCGAACAAGATAAAAAATATTTAATATTGTTTTTTGAAAACTTACTACTTAATAAACAAAATAAATTAGACAATTCAGAACTTAAACTATCTAACTAAATGTTAATAAGTTTTAATAAATTCAATCGCATAGTTGTAAAATAGCATTTTTTAAAAGTGAAAAATAGAAAAGAGGAAAATAATGTTTAATTTTATGTTTGATAAAAAAACACTTACTATTATTTTAGTAGTAATATTAGGATTATGGCTAATAAGTGCAGGAACTAATGGTATATTAAATTTATTATTAACAGTACCAGGAGTTTTAATTGCACTTACATTTCATGAATTTGCACATGCATGGGCAGCAGATAAATTAGGAGATGAAACACCAAGAGTTCAAGGAAGACTTAATCTAAATCCATTAAGTCATATAGATCCAGTAGGATTTGTATTTTTAATTGTTGCAGGATTTGGATGGGGAAAACCAGTACAGATTGATCCAAGAAACTTTAATGGAAAATATTCTCTTTCTAAAGCAGAAGCAATTGTATCTGCAGCAGGACCTATAATGAATTTTATATTAGCATTTGTATTTTTAATAATATATTATATATTATTTGTTGTAACAAATGCTTTAGCAGGACTTTCTACTATGTGGCAACAAGTAATATTTGCAGTAATAACATATACGGTATCTATAAATATTGGACTTGGAGTATTTAATTTAATACCACTTCCACCACTTGATGGTTCAAAAATATTAATGCACTTTTTACCATACAAGGCAAAAGAATGGTTTTATAAAAATGAGCAAATATTTTATATATTATTTTTAATACTTTTTGTAACAGGGTTATCGTCTGTAGTACTTACTCCAATATTTAATGTAGTATTTAATGGAATGGAGTGGGTAGTATATCACATATTTAAATTATTAACACTTATATAAACAAATTTCAAACGTTGTAGGAGTCGCACACTAGGGCGACTCTCAAAAAGGAGAATTATGAAAGATACAGTAGTACTAGGAATTGAAACAAGTTGTGATGAAACTTCCGTATCCGTTGTAAGAAACGGTAGGGAAGTTCTTTCTAATGTAATAAACTCACAAATAGATGTACATACAGAATATGGTGGAGTAGTACCAGAAATTGCATCAAGATGTCATACAGAGGTTATTAATCAAATAACTAAGCAAGCCCTAAGAGAAGCAAATTTAAAATTAGAAGATATAGATGTAATAGCTTGTACTTATGGACCAGGACTTGTAGGAGCACTGTTGGTAGGAGTATCTTATGCAAAAGGACTAGCATTTGCAAACAATAAACCATTGGTAGGAGTAAATCATATAGAAGGGCATATTGCTGCAAACTATATTACATACAAAGACTTAAAACCACCGTTTTTATGCTTAATGATGTCAGGTGGAAACACACAAATAGTTCATGTAAAGGACTATTGTAAGTTTGAAGTGTTGGGGAAAACTAGAGATGATGCAATTGGAGAAGCCTTTGATAAAGTAGCAAGAGTAGTAGGACTTCGGATATCCTGGTGGACCAAAGGTAGATAGCTTAGCAAAACAAGGTACTGCATGTATAGAACTTCCTAAAACACATTTTGATAATTTAGACTTTAGTTTTAGTGGAATAAAAACAGCAGTTATAAATTTAAATCACAAAAATCCAAATATAAATAAAGCTGATTTATGTGCAAGTTTTCAAAAAACAGTCACAGAGATATTAATAGAAAATGTAAAAAAAGCCATTGCAAACGTTGTAGGAACGAACGATACTGTCCGCCTTCAGGATGAACCAATTAATTTAGTCCTTGCAGGAGGTGTTTCAGCAAATTCATATATAAGAAATGAATTCTCAAAATTAGAAAAAGAAGAAAATATAAAAATATATTATCCAGAGCTAAAATTGTGTACAGATAATGCAGCAATGATAGCATCGGCAGGATACTATAACTATTTAGAAGGAAACATCTCTGACTTTACATTAAATGCAGTACCTAACTTAAAATTATAGAAAGGAGTAAACTATGTCAATTTATTCAATCTCAGACTTGCACTTATCTTTTGGTGACAATAAGCCAATGGATATATTTGGAGCAACTTGGGAAAATCATACTGAAAAGATAAGAGAAAATTGGAATAAAAAAGTAAAAGAAAATGACTTAGTATTGCTCCCAGGAGATTTCTCATGGGCAATGTATTTAAAGGATACATATAATGATTTTGAATATCTAAATGGTTTGCCAGGAAAAAAACTTTTGCTAAAAGGAAACCATGACTATTGGTGGACAACTCTTAAAAAGATGAGAGAGTATTTAAAAGAAAACAATTTTAATAATATAGATTTTATATACAACAATAGTTATGAATATGCGAATAAAATAATAGTTGGAACAAGAGGATGGCAAGATGGTAAGACTCAAGAAGATAAAAAATTAATAAAAAGAGAAATTTTTAGATTAGAATTATCCATAAAAGATGGAATAAAAAAATATGGTAATAATAAAGAAATTATTGTATGTATGCACTATCCTCCATTTAACAGCTACGAAGAATTAGATTTAAGTTATATTGAAACAATGAAGAAATACAATGTAAAAAATTGCATATATGGACATCTGCATGGAGATGTAGCACATAAAGAAGCAAAAGAAGGAAATATATATGGAATAAACTTTAAATTGGTAAGTTGTGACTATACAAATTTTGATTTAATAGAAATAAAATAAATTGTTGTTTGCTGTCGAATTGGGTGAAAAAGGGGCCTGGCCCCTTTTTCACCCAAAATTACAATTTTACCCCTTGCAAAATACTAAATATGTGATATAATATCATAGTTAAATTTTTGAAAACAAGAAAGGATTGAAAACTAAATGAACGTAAAAGTAGAAAAAACAGAAAACAAATCGGAAGTAAAACTAGAGATAACAGTAGAAGCAGAAAAATTTGATAGTGCTATAAAAACAGTATTTAATAAAAATGCTAAATATTTTAATATTCCAGGATTTAGAAAAGGAAAAGCACCATATCAAATAGTAGAAAAAACATATGGAGCACAAATATTTTATGAAGATGCTTTTAATGAAGTTGCAGGAGAAGCATATGAAGAGGCTTTAAAAGAAAAAGAGATAGAAGCGGTAAGTAAGCCAGAAATAGATTTAGTTCAAATGGAAAAAGGAAAAGACTTAATATTTACTGCTGTAGTTAGCACAAAACCAGAAGTAACTTTAGGAAAATACAAAGGTATACAAATAAAAAAAATAGAGTATAATGTATCTGACGAAGATGTTGAACATGAATTAGGACATATGGCAGAAAAAAATGCAAGACTAGTTTCAGTAGAAGACAGACCAGTAGAATCTGGAGATATAACTATTATAGATTTTGAAGGTTTTGTAGATGGAAAGGCATTCGAAGGTGGAAAAGCAGAAAATCATGAATTAACAATAGGAAGTAACACATTTATTCCAGGATTTGAAGACCAAATAATAGGAATGAAACTAGAAGAAGAAAAAGAAATAAATGTAAAATTTCCAGATGAATATTTCTCACCAGACTTAGCTGGAAAAGATGCAATGTTTAAAGTAAAATTACATGAAATAAAGAAAAAAGAAATGCCAGAAATAAATGATGAACTTGCAAAAGATATTAGTGAATTTGATACTATTGATGAATTAAAGAAAAGCATTAGAGAAAAACAAGAAGAACAAAATAAATCAAGAGCTAAATACGAAACAGAAGACGAAGTTATAAAAGCTGTATGCGATGAAGCAAAAGTAGATATTCCAGCTGGAATGATAGAGTTAGAATTAGACAATATGGCTAAAGATATAGAAACAAGACTTAGCTACCAAGGAATGAAATTAGAGCAATACTTAAAAATGATTAATAAAACAATGGATGATTTTAGAGACGAAAACAAAGAACAAGCTGAAAGATCAGTAAAATCAAGATTAGTATTAGAAGCTGTTGGAGAAGATGCTGCTATTGAAGTAACAGATGAAGAAGTATCAAACAAAATAAAAGAAATGGCAGAAAATTATGGTAGAAAAGAAGAAGAAGTAAAAGACAATCCAGAATTAGTCAAATATGTAAAAGACAATTTAAAAGTAGAAAAAACAATTAGTTTCTTAGTAGAAAATGCAAAAATAAAATAAAAAAAAGGAGGTAATAGCTAATTTAGATAATAATATAAATGGTTATTACCTTATTTTAATTAATAATGAATAACAAAATCTAACCAAAATTATTAATTATTCAGTATTCATTAAAACAAAAATTTAATAAAAATTTTTGTTATATATAAAGGAGGAAAATGATTATGGAAAAAAATAGTTTAGTACCTTATGTAATTGAACAAACAGGTAGAGGAGAAAGATCTTATGATATTTTCTCAAGATTATTAAAGGATAGAATAATATTTTTAAGTGAAGATGTAAATCATGTAACAGCAAGTTTAGTAATAGCACAAATGCTATTTCTAGAATCAGAAGACCCAGACAAGGAAATATCATTTTATATAAATAGTCCAGGTGGATCTATAACAGATGGTATGGCAATAGTAGATACAATGAATTATATAAAATGTCCAGTTTCTACAATATGTATAGGTCTTGCAGCAAGTATGGGTTCTGTACTTTTAGCATCAGGAGAAAAAGGTAAAAGATTTGCTACACCAAACTCAGAAATATTAATACATCAGCCTCTAATTTCTGGTGGACTTTCAGGTCAAACAACAGAAATTAAAATACATGCTGACCATATGGTAAAAACTAGAGAAAAATTAAATAAATTATTAAGTGAAAGAACAGGTCAAAGCTTAGAACAAATAGAAAGAGATACAGAAAGAGATCATTATATGACAGCAGAAGAAGCATTAAAATATGGCTTGATTGATGAGATAATAGATGTAAGAAAATAACAAAACAAATGAAAAGCAGCATCTTACGTTGTCAAACTACATAAATTTTTTTTCAACATACAACGCGTATAGTTTCAAAAAAATTTATTTGTTTTCCTAGTAATATACTACTTTTAATTTGTTTTGAATTTGATAGATAAAGGAGAGTTAAATGTCAAATAGAAATAATAACCAAAATGTAAGATGTTCATTTTGTGGTAAAGCACAAGAAATGGTAAAAAGAATTGTTGCAGGTCCTAATGCATATATTTGTGATGAATGTATAGCAATTTGCAATAATATATTAGAAGATGAACACTATGAAGATTCTGAGTATGAAGATATTAAATCTGAAGATATACCAACACCTGCTGAAATAAAAAAGATATTAGACGAATATGTAATAGGTCAAGAAGATGCTAAAAAAACATTATCTGTTGCAGTATATAACCATTATAAACGTATATCATGTGATGAGATAATAGATGATGTAGAAATACAAAAAAGCAATGTATTACTACTTGGACCAACAGGATGTGGAAAAACACTTCTTGCGCAAACTCTTGCAAGAATATTAAATGTACCATTTGCAATAGCAGATGCAACTACTCTTACAGAGGCAGGGTATGTTGGAGAGGATGTAGAAAACATTTTACTTAAACTTATTCAGGCTGCAGAATATGATATTTCTAGAGCACAAAAAGGTATAATATATATTGATGAAATAGATAAAATAACAAGAAAATCAGAGAACCCATCAATAACAAGAGATGTTAGTGGAGAAGGTGTTCAACAAGCATTACTAAAAATAGTAGAGGGAACTGTTGCTTCAGTACCACCACAAGGAGGAAGAAAACATCCACATCAAGAATTTTTACAAATTGATACATCAAATATTTTATTTATATGTGGTGGAGCATTTGAAGGATTAGAAAAAATTATAAAAGATAGAGTAGGTAAAAAGGCAATAGGATTTGGCGCACAAATTGAGAGTAAAAAAGAATTAGAAAAATACAAAATATTTGAAGAACTATTACCACAAGACTTACTAAAATTTGGTTTAATACCAGAATTTGTTGGAAGACTTCCAATAATTGCGACATTAAGAGAATTAGATAAAGAAGCTCTAATAAATATTGTAACAAAACCAAAAAATGCACTAACAAAGCAATATAAAAAGTTATTAGAATTGGACGGAGTTGAATTAGAATTCAAACAAGAAGCTTTAGATGCAATAGTAGATAAAGCAATAGAAAGAAATACTGGAGCAAGAGGACTTCGCTCTATTATAGAAGATATAATGAGAGATATAATGTTTGATGTCCCAACAAATCCTAAAATAGAAAAATGTATAATAACAAAAGATACAGTTAATAAAATATCTGGACCAGAATTAATAATAAACGAAAATAAAGAAATAAAAAGAATAAAAATAAGAAAAAAACCTGTATCTCAACAAAATCAAGGAGAAACAGCATAATAAATAAACCTAATCGTATAAAATTTAATCGATTAGGTTTATATTATTAATATAATATTGAAATACTATATATATATTATATTTATATATAGGAGATCAATATGAAAAATAAAAAAAATACAAAAAAACTTATTATAAGATTATTATTTTTAGTTTTTATAATAAGCACTTTAGTGTTTATATTTTTTGTGTTTAACAAATATAAGAATAAAAAAGAAAATGAAGAGCTAAAAAAAATATTTAATAATGATGAAATAGTAGAGAATCAAATAGTAGAGAATGTAATAATAAATAATGAAAGAATAGAAAAAGTAAAGGAATTGCAAAAAGAGAATCAAGACATAATAGGGTGGTTAGAAATAAATAATAGTAATATAAGTTATCCAGTTATGCAAGGACAAGATAATGACTATTATATGACACATAATTATAAAAAAGAGTATTCTAAAGATGGCTCATTATTTTTAGACAAAGATTACGATTGGAATTTGCCTAGTACAAATCTTTTAATATATGGACATAATAATATGAGTAGTGATGAGATGTTTTCAGGTCTTATGGATTATAAAGAAGAAAGTTATTATAAAGATCATAAAATTATAAGACTAACTACAAACGAGGAAGATGCTGAATATGAAATAATAAGTGTATTTTTATCAAGAGTTTATTATAAATCTGAAAAAAATGTATTTAGGTATTACTATTTTATAAATGCAGAAACAGAAAAAGAATTTAATGAATATGTAGAAAATAGCAAAAAAGCAAGTTTATATGATACAGGAGTTACAGCAGAATATGGTGATCAACTATTAACACTTTCTACATGCTCTTATCATACAACAGATGGAAGACTTGCTGTAGTTGCAAAAAAAATAAGTTACTACTACGAAAACTAAACAACTTGCTTTCAAAAGGGCGAAGAATCACTGGCACTTTATATATGCTTTTTCGCCCTTTTGCTACTTGCTCTATCAATTACCAAATTTTAATTATGAATTTTAA
>CANQWF010000001.1 GCA_947627485.1 uncultured Clostridia bacterium | reverse complement strand
TGGTTACTCAGTCCTTTGTGGTCGCTTGTGATATTAAGAGAATCAACTATGAAAATGTTATCCTTGAATTGCACAATCTGTTCCCTAAAGTAAAAGGGGAGATTATTAAGTTGATTTTGAAGGAAAACTTTAAGAAATGGTTGGATTTGCATCCTGAATTAGTGGAGAGTTGTCCGAAGATTTCTCTTATGGCTGTATTAAAAGTATTTGCCAAGAGATTTGCATAAAGCTACAATCCATAAAATGACTTTGACTGGATAGGGGTTATTACCTCTATCCAGTTAAACTGTTGAGAAATATTTATTTTAACATTTACATTCTTCATTTTCTTTTATAATTTTTTAAAATATTAATTAGTGAATTTTTATGATTTTTTATTAGAGTTTCAGTAGTTTAATGTTTTTACTTTTCCCAACTTTCCTCAAATATACATAATAGTGCTTGGTTTCAGTATTATTGTAAACTTATAAATTAGTAGGGAAACCCGAAAAAAATTGTTAGCGAAGCGATACTTTTTTTGGAAGAGGAGCAGTAGCGATAAGGTTTTGGTTGCTTTTTTGAACAAAAAAGCAGCTAGTCTTTTAGCTAACTGCGATATGGTTGCGGGGGATAGACTCGAACTATCGACCTTCGGGTTTAGTTATCTATAATTTTCATTATAGGCTGGACTATGTCTTTACCTTGGCATTTTCATGCTTTAGGTAGTGGATACTAAATCTGGTTATTAAGGAAACTCAATTCCTCCAGTAGTCTCTGCACCTTTTGAAAGTGTACTTTCAACTTGGCTCAAAGTTAACATGACATTTTAAAATGTTTTAGCCTTCTTTGAATTCATCCACAGTTCATCCATTTATTTCTAAATAGAGCCACAATTTTTCATGAGCCCGACGAGCTGCCAACTGCTCCACCCCGCGATGTTTAATTTTGTACTGTATTAGTATACTCTCGTTTTACATATTTGTCAATACTTTGAGCAAAATTTATATGCTCCCTACAAAATCTCTATAATTTTAAAGTCTAATTAGTATTTATATTTCTAGTATATTCTATTTTTTAAAAAATATTCCAATAGATGAATAGAAGCGGAAAAGAGTTTTTCCGCTTCCACTTATCTATTTATGGTAGGAATCCTTAAAACTTCCCCTACATAAATTAAATTTGGATTTTTAATATCATTAATTTCTACTATTTTTTCTACTGAAACTTTAAATCTTCTTGCAATTTGACTTAAAGTATTCCCACTTTTTACAGTATATAGCAAGTGACTACTATCATGTATTTCATTATTAAATGTTGGTATTTTTAATCTTTCTCCTACAAAAATCAAATTTGGGTTTGTGATATTATTAATTTTTGCTAAGTACTCATAAGATGTATTGTATTCTTCTGCAATTTTGCTTAAAGTTTCATCTCTTTTTACAGTTATGTACTTAAATTTTTGATTCTTGTTACTTACTGTGTCCGTAGGTATTTTTGATGTGTTATTTAATAATATACCATTTGTAAAATAATCTCTGTCTACACTCCCATTTATTCCATCAACTCTTCCTATATCTGTATATTGAAATCCTACCCATGATGACCATTTTCCATTATTTGCGGGTTCTTCTACAAAATAATCTGCAACCCATATAGCATATTTCTTTGCAAGGCTTTCATTAAATGTATTTGAAGCATTAAATGCATCACTATAAATAACACATTCTTTTCCACTTAGTCTTTGAACTGTATCTAAAAATTTCTCTGAAATTTTGTTTATTTCATCTATACTTAAATCTCCAAACACTTCAAAGTCCATAGCAATCTTACAGTCAGGATTCGTGCCTTTTATATTTGAAACAAAAAATTCTGCCTCTTCTACTGCTTCGCTTGTTGTTCTAGCAGTTAAATAATGGTAAAATCCTACTTTTAGGCCATTTTTCTTTGCTTCTTCATAATTCTCCTTAAAGTATGGATCAATGTAATTTGACCCTTCACTTGCTCTTATGTACACAATGTCTATTCCTGCCTTTGATACTTGCTTAAAATCAATTTTACCTTGCCACTGGCTTACATCAATTCCATTATATAATTCATCATTTGATGGTGGAAATGCAAATGTAGGAATTGTAATTGATAATGCTACTAACAAGATTAATAAACAATTTAATAATTTATATCTCATATTACCCTCCTTTTAAATTCTATGTTTAATATATTATTTTATTCCTGATTTTCAATGATATAGATAACACAATATAATTGAATAAGCTCTTAAAATATGTTAATATATATTAGGTGATATATATGGAACTTATTAGAAAAATAATTGAAGTATTTAAAAATTTAACCCTTGAAAACATTATTGATATTGGAATAGGACTAGCAATAATTGTAATATTTAAAATATTTAGTTCATTCTTTGCATATATCATAGTGAAGATGTTTAAATTAAAAAAAGATAAAAACAAAATTAGAGCAAATGGATTTTATAAACCATTAAAATCATTTTTTGTATTACTTGGTGTGTATCTTGGTCTTATTGTATTAAGATTGCCAACAGATATTTTTAATGTTGTAACAAAAATATTTAAAATATGTACAATAATACTTACCGCAAAAGGTTTTTCCAATCTGTTTGATGTCAGTTCTGAAACATTTAGTAAAATTAGAGAAAAACTCAATATGGATGGAACAGATGCTAGCATAAATTTCTTTAGTAAAATAGCAAAAATATTAATATATATAGTTGCAGCATTTATTGTAATTGCAGAATTTGGATATGATTTAAGTGGTTTAGTTACAGGGCTTGGAATAGGTAGTGTTGTAATCGCACTCGCAGCGCAAGATGTTGCTAAAAGCTTTCTTGCAGGATTATCAATAATTTCGGACAGACCATTCGATATTGGTGATGATATAGAAGTCAGTACATATTCAGGAACTGTTGAAGATATAACATTTAGAACTACAAGAATAAGAGATATTAATAATCAGATAATTGTACTTCCAAATAGCTTTCTTACGACTACTTCTATTATAAATAGAACAAAAAGAGAAAAAAGAAGATATGATTTATTGCTTACATTAGAATTAAATACACCTTTAGAAAAAGTATCAGATTTAACAGAAAATATAAAACTTACATTAAATACAAATCCAAACATCATTAAGGAAAATATAAGAGTATTTTTTGACACAATCTCTGCTGATGGAATAGATATTTCTATTAGTTTCTATACCAACATAATAGATTATGAGGAATTTTTAAGGTTTAAAGAACAAATAAACTATACATTACTGGATATGATTAAGCAAGCACATATAGAACTAGCATATCCATCTCAATCAATATATTTAAAAAAGGAATAGGAAAATGCTATGTTAGATAATTGTACTTTGTGTCCACATAAATGTGGAGTTAATAGATTAGATGGAAATAAGGGAAGATGTAAGTGTGATGACAAATTAAAAATCGCTCTTAGCTCTCTTCATATGTTTGAAGAACCTTGTATTAGTGGAACAAATGGCTCTGGTACAGTTTTCTTTTCTAATTGTAATTTGAATTGTATTTACTGTCAAAACTATGAAATTAGTAATTTAGGTAAAGGGAAAGAAATTACTATAGACCATCTTGCTGAAATTTTTTTGAATCAAGAGAAAAATGGAGCACATAATATTAATTTAGTAACTCCAACAATGTATGTATTTCAAATTATTCAAGCAATTAAAATCGCTAAGTCAAAGGGTCTTCGGTATTCCAATTATTTATAACACAAATGGATATGAAAATATAGAAACAATCAAATTATTAAATGGATATATAGATGTATATTTACCTGATTTAAAATATTACACAAATGAATTATCAAAAAAATATTCTAAAGTAGATAACTATTTTGAAACAGCAACGAAAGCTATAATAGAAATGTATAATCAAGTTGGACAAGCGAAGTTTGATGAAAATGGAATAATACAAAAGGGCGTTATTATTAGACATTTGGTTCTTCCAAATCACATACAAAATACAAAAAATATTTTAAGGTGGATTTCTAATAATATTCCTAATGTTTATGTAAGTGTAATGTCCCAATATTTTCCAACATATAAAGCCAAAGAAGATAATTTAATAAATAGAAAATTAAATAAAAAAGAATATAAAGAAGTTTTAAACTACTTATATTCTTTAAATTTAAAAAATGGATATATTCAAGAAATAGGTACACATGAAGAAGAGTATGTTCCTAATTTTGACCTTAGTGAATAATTTTTTAAAAAAAGGGGGCAGGTCCTTTTTTCCATTATTTTTTAAATATGTATTCAAATCTATTGCTTACTGTTTTCCAATCTATAATATTCCAAAATGCGTTTATATATTCTGCTCTATTTGCTTTATATTGCAAAAAATATGAATGTTCCCACATATCTATGACAAGTATTGGCATACATCCCCATAATGTTAAATTTTGATGTTTTTCACATTGGAGTATTTCAAGCTTATTAAATCTTGGTACCCATGCTAAAATCCCCCATCCGCGATGCTTCAACTGCTTTGCTTGCTTCATTGAATTGATTTTTAAAACTATTAAAAGATCCAAAATCTTTATTTATTTGACTATATAATCTTTCACCCATTGAATATCGTGCTTGTGGTTTCATATTTGTAAAAAATAATTCATGTAAAATTACTCCTGAGCCTTGAAAACTTAAATTTTTTTCTAAACATTTTATATTATCAAAATCATTTTTTTCTCTTGCATTTTTAAGCTGTTCCTGTATTTTATTATAATTATCTACATATCCCTTGTATAAAGTATTATAGTGAATATTTAAAGTTTCTGCATTATAATATGGTTCTAATGCATCTAAACGATATGGTAATTCTATTTTTTCAACCATAAAAAACCTCCATCTTTTAAATATAATATTAATACTATGCTTTTATTAATATTTTTATGAAGGTTTTATCTTTCTTATTTAATTATATTTATAATTTCTTTATTTTTATCTTTTAAACTTACTAAATATATAGATATCATGGCAATAATAAAAGTTAGAGCATATATAATTAAACTTAATTTCCAATTACCATTTGAAATATTTGCTCCTACCATAGTTGAAGTAATTACTGATGGAAATCTTACAAACGTAGAAATAAGTATAAATCTCAATGGCTTAATTGGTAAGAGTCCTCCTATATATACAAATAAGTCCTTTGGTGTTCCTGGTAAGAAAAATAATATGCATAAAATAATTTCCAAATTTCTAGGATTTTTGAATAATTTACTATTCATTATCTTATCGACTTTTTCTCTATGGAAAAAATTATATAAATATTTATGACCTAATTTTCTAACTGTAAAAAATATTATAGTAGTAGTTAAAAGTACAGAAATTGTTATATATAATGCGCCTGGTATTGCTCCATAACATAAACCTGCTAATACTTCAAATGGCTCTCCTGGTAATACTACTAATAATATTTGCAAAACTTGCAAAGAAAATAATAAAATTACTCCACCTAATCCCATACTGTCTATTTTATCTTTAAATGCTACTTGTCCTTCTTTTGTTGATAAATCTTTCATAAATGGTGCAAGTTTCCATATAAAAACACCTAGCAAAGTTACTATCACTATTGTAATTAATATTCTCATTACTTTTATATGCTTATTTTTTTTCATATAGTCCTCCATGTTTTAATATAGTTTAGCATTTTCATTTATAAAAGTCAATTTAAAATTATTAGATAAATTGTAATTTGTTCCGCATTCGGAAAATTCAGGACAGTCCCAAAAATCCCCAAAATTGGTGATTTTTAGGGACAGTTCCTAGAATTTTCCTCTCACAAACTACAATTTATTTATCTAATATGATATAATATGTTAAAGGAGATGAAAATTATAATGAACTTAAATATAGTACTTGTTGAACCAGAAATACCACAAAATACAGGAAATATTGCAAGAACTTGTGCAGCAATAGGAGCTAAACTTCACCTTGTTAAGCCTTTAGGTTTTGAAATTTCTGACAAATATTTAAAAAGAGCTGGCCTAGATTATTGGGATAAAGTAGAGATTGAAGAACATGAATCTTTAAAAGATTTTTTGAATAAATATACACCGGAAAGTAATAATATGTTTTTTGTTACTACAAAAGGTAAACATTGTTATTCAGATATTGATTATTCAAATTTAGATACTGTATTTCTTTTATTTGGGAAAGAAACAAAAGGTCTTCCAGAAGATTTATTAAAAAAATACATAGACAATGCAATTAGAATTCCTATGAAAAAAACTTTGCGTTCACTTAATTTATCAAATTCTGTTGCAATACTTGCATATGAAGTACTAAAACAAAATAATTTTATTAATTTAGAAGAGACAAGCAAATATTTTGGATAAGGATGAAACTTAAACAGTTCATCCTGTTTTACTCATAATATCTTTTTTCATTTTATTCATTATTTTTTTCTCTAATCTAGAAATATAGCTTTGAGAAATTCCGAAGCATATCTGCTACTTCTTTTTGTGTTTTTTCTGTGCCACTTATAAATCCAAATCTAAGTTCCATTATATTTTTTTCTCTATTGCTTAATTTTTCTATTGAAGCTTTAAGTAGCACTTTATCTACTTCGTCTTCTATTCTTCTAGATGTTATATCTGGTTCTGTTCCAAGTATATCAGATAGAAGGAGCTCATTCCCATCTCCATCTTGATTTAATGGTTCATCTATTGAGATTTCACCTTTTATTCTATTGCTTCTTCTTAAATACATAAGTATCTCATTTTCAATACATCGCGATGCATATGTTGCAAGTTTAATTTTTTTACCTGTATTAAAAGTATTAATAGCTTTCATAAGTCCAATTGTTCCAATTGAAACTAAATCTTCTATTCCCACGCCTGTATTTTCAAATTTCTTAGCAATATATACAACCAACCTTAAATTTCTTTCTACTAACGTTTGTCTAGCTTCTAAATCCTTTTTTGACAACCTTTCTAAAAGTTCTTCTTCTTCTTTTGGATCTAATGGAGGTGGAAGTGTTTGACTGCCTCCTATGTAATGAATAGGAAGTGTTTCTATCTCCTCATCATTTAAGTATTTAACATATATTGTACTTATTTTAGATTTTAATATTTCTAGTATATTCATTCTCTATACCTCCTTCTTTATAATCTAATAAATCAAGACCTATTAACGCTTCATATTTTCCATTTTTCGTTAATTTACCATTATATAGTCCTAATATCACTTCTTTTATTCTGATGGTATTTTCTTCCAACTCAACTAATATCCCATCTGCCTTTATTCCCAACAATATACCATTTTCTTTCCCTAACGAAGTAAATGGTATAAGTCTTATTTTTGATATATACTCTCCTAATTCAATATTTTCTCCATTTATAATTTTGTCTAAATTATCTAATATATAATTTGGAACAATATCATTCAATGCATTTTTTTCTATAACAACTACTGGTGTTTTTGTAATTGGTTCTCTTAAGAAATTTCCAGTATCTATAATTGCTTTAATATATGTATATTTTGAGTTAATATTCACTTTTATATTACAATACATATCTTTTTTTGTTAACTTGCCCTTTATGTTTTTAAATGCGGTAGTAATTATAATAAATCCTAATATTCCAGCTGTTAGAATTATTTTTATTGGATATGTTCCTATTAGTACTCCGTTTATTCATTAATATATTTTGGGGACTTATAAAATATAATAATGCAAAAGCAACTCCTCCAAATGTAAAAGATGTTAAATAAAATACAATTAATTGTTTGAAAAATTGTTTAAAATTTTTACTGTCAAATGCTATATATATCATTGCAATTGATAAAATTATTTTTAAGATAATATTTGAAAATATTTTTAAACCTGACATGTATGAAATAATAGCATATATACTTCCTATAGTACTTGATATAAATGTTCTTATTATTTTTATTGGTGATTTAACAATAGTTTCTGTTGCAAATAAGATAATATAATTCATAAATAAGTTTTCTAAAAAAATGATATCAATATATATTGTCAACAGGTCACCTCTTCGTCCCAATTGGTAATGAATATTCTACTATAGTTTGTATGCATAATGTGTCATTTCTTGAACGCGAAAAAAAGAAATAATCTACTAAATTAGATTATTTCTTTTTCATTATCTACTAAAAATATATTTTTATTATTTATTTCCTTTTTTTCTTAAGAATGAAGGAATATCTAAATCACCTTGTGTTTCTTTAGTTTCTGTAGGTGTTGGTATAGAATTTATTTTTTTATTCCATGTATTTGTCACTAAATTTTCTACACCTATACTAGATATTGGTGCATCGTTCTTTTCAAATCCTGTAGCAATAACTGTAATTGTCATTTCATCTCCAAGTGTTTCATCAGTAACAACACCAAAAATAATATTAGCTTCTGGATCTACACTTCTTTGAATAAGTTCAGCTGCTGTATTTGCTTCTTGTAATCCTAATTCATTTCCACCTGTTATATTAATTATAACTCCTCTTGCACCTTCAATAGATGTTTCTAATAATGGACTTTGAATTGCTTGTTTTGCAGCATCTTCTGCTCTATTTTCTCCACTTGCTCTACCAATTCCCATGTGTGCCATTCCTGTATTTAACATTACTGTTTTAACATCAGCAAAATCTAAGTTTATTAATCCAGGTACAGAAATTAAATCTGATATACCTTGAACACCTTGTCTTAATACATCATCTGCCATTTTGAATGCTTCTACTATTGATGTTCTTCTATCTATAATTTGTAATAATTTATCATTTGGAATAACAACTAATGTATCTACTTTTTCTTTTAAATTAGCAATTCCTTTTTCTGCTTGATTTAATCTTTTCTTTCCTTCGAAAGTAAATGGTTTTGTAACAACACCTATTGTTAAAATTCCAAGTTCCTTTGCTGCTGCTGCTACTATTGGAGCTGCACCTGTTCCTGTTCCTCCACCCATTCCAGCTGTAACGAACACCATATCTGCTCCTCTTAATACTTCAGCAATTTCAGCTTTACTTTCTTCTGCTGCTTGCATACCAATTTCTGGATTTGCTCCTGCTCCTAATCCTCTAGTTAATTTTTCTCCTATTTGGATTCTTGAATTTGCTTTTGATAATTGAAGTGCTTGTCTATCTGTATTAACTGCTATGAACTCAACATTTTTTATTCCTGCTTCTACCATTCTGTTTATAGCATTATTTCCTGCTCCTCCAACACCAATTACTTTAATAGTAGCTGTACCATCCATCATGTAATTATTTTCATCATATTCTGTTTCCATCATATTGCTTAATCCTCCTTCACTTTTTAAGTCTGGAATTTAAAGTTAGTATTTTGCTGTTATACCTCCTATTATTATTCCAAATATATTTTTTTTAAAATTTAAAACATTTTTATTTTTGTGTCCTTTTATATAACACAAAATTTAAATTATGAATAGAAAAATTCTTTTACTCTTTCTAATATTGTTTTTAAAATATTTTCATCCGTTTTTACATCTATACTACTAGAAACAGTTTTTGCATATGGCCTTGATGCTATATATTTTACTAATGCATAACTTGATCTATAATTTGGCTTTATTGTACTAATTAATCTACCAGTTGAAATTTTTACAGGAATATTTAAAGTAATTTTTCCTGCAACATCGCTTTTATTTATATTTGTTATGCCTTGACCTGTTAAAATCACATTATTAATATTCGCTTTTATTCCTTCATTTGATATATCTTTATTTACCAAAGAGAATATTTCTTCTACTCTTGCTTCAATAACCTCTATTAATTCAGAACTTTTTATAGTTTTTGTTCTTTCTTCGCCTTTATATGTATTTAAAATTATATCTGTATCATTATCTATAAAAGATTTCAAAGCAAGTCCGATATTGTCTCTTTAACCTATCTGCTTCCTCTTCACTAATATTAAAAACATAAGCTATATCAGATGTTATATTATCTCCACCTAATGGTATTGTATTAGTATATACAAAAGATTCTCCTTCAAATACTCCTATATCAGTATTTCCAGCTCCTATATCTAATATCATAATATTATCTTTTAATTCATTTTTATCTAATATAAGACCTCTTTCTGCAAGGACATTTGGTACTATTCCGTCTATTTCTATACTAGCCTTTTTGAATATAGCTGTTAATTTTTTTATATATTCTTTATCTGCTAAAATAACTTGTCCCTTTACTGTAAATGCAGAACTTAAGCTTCCTACTGGATCATCTATAATTCTACCATTATCTAAAGAAAATTCATTTGCTATTATATCAATTAAAATTTTATCATCTGGTATATCAATGTCTTTAATTTGCATAATCGCTGAAGTTACATCTTTAGTTGATATTCCAGCATATTTATCTTTTGCCTCTTTAAAAATACTATTTTGTACAATTGTTATATACTTTCCTGGTATTGTAACATATGCAGAATGAATCCTTATACTAGCTAGTTCTTCTGCCTCTGATATAGTTTTAGAAATGGCTGTTACTATTTCTTCTTCATCTACTATCTTAGACTTTTTCATTCCAAAACATTTACATTCACTTGTAGCAATGATTTCTACTTGGTTAAAATTATTCACTTCACCGACTACTGTATTTACCTTAGATGTCCCTATGTCAATACCTACAATCATATCCCCTATAGCCAAGACAAATTCCTCCGTTTTATTTTTAATTTTTGCTTGCTATAAGAATATTACATTTTAAATAAATTGTCAATAGAAATGTTATAATTTTGTAATATTTTTGTAATCTTTTTGTAATAATATAGTAGCCCTTGTAACTATATGTCACTAGGGCTACTTGTTTTTGGGTTTGTGTCTTTACAAGGTTTGAGGGACACAGCTTAGTCATAAGTATTCCTCATAGATTAAGCTATGTCCCTCGTTTTATGATTCTTCCCCTTTTAGTTTCTCTGCTCTGTCTGCTGCAATTAAATTGTCTATCATTTCATCTAAGTCACCATTTAAGAAATTTTCAATCTGATATATACTCATACCAATTCTATGGTCTGTAATTCTACCTTGTGGATAATTGTATGTTCTTATTTTTTCACTTCTATCTCCTGTACCTACTTGAGATTTTCTTTCATTTGCAAGCTGAGCATCTTGTTTTGCTTTTTCTTGTTCATAAATTCTAGATTTTAGTAGCCTCATTGCATATTCTCTATTTTGTAGTTGTGATCTTTCTGTTTGACATTCAGCAACTATTCCTGTTGGTTCATGTATCAATCTTACTGCTGACGATGTTTTATTAACGTGTTGTCCACCTGCGCCTGATGCTCTAAAAACTTCCATTCTTACATCAGATGGATTTATTTCTATTTCTACATCTTCTACAACAGGCAAAACTGCAACAGTTGCTGTAGATGTATGAATTCTTCCACTACTTTCAGTATCTGGAACTCTTTGTACCCTATGTACGCCACTTTCAAATTTTAATCTACTATATGCACCTTTTCCTGTAACCATAAATGTTATTTCTTTATATCCGCCAAGTCCAGTTTCATTTTCATTAAGTACATCTATTTTCCAATGCCTGTTTTCAGCATACATTGAATACATTCTAAATAATGTTCCTGCAAATAATGCTGCTTCTTCTCCGCCTGCTCCTGCTCTAATTTCGCATATAATATTTTTATCATCATCAGGATCTTTTGGTATAAGGAGTATTTTTAATTCTTCTTCGATTTTTGGTAATTTTTCTTTTGCTTCTTGATACTCTATTTCTGCTAATTCTTTAAGTTCTTTATCTTCTAACATTAATTTGGCTTCTTCCATGTTTGCTTTTACTTTTTTATATTCCTTATATTTTTCTGCTACATCAGTAATTAATGCATGCTCTTTCATCAACTTTTGCCATTCGCTTTGCTTTGCTATGATATCTGGATCGCTTATCTTTTTATTTAGTTCATCATATCTTTTTTCTACGTCGTCTAACTTTTGAAACATTACTTAACTCTCTCCTTTATATTTAACTTTAAATATTATACACAATTTTTTTGTAATTTTCAATGGTGATATATGATAAAATATAAGTATAATATAAATTGTAGTTTGTAATATTGAATTTATTTAGGTATTTCTCTTGGAAACGGGTCGCCGAAGGCGGCGACCCCTACAAATATTAACGTGTATTGTAGGGGACGCACCCCTGGGCGTCCCGCCCTCAAAATTTTTCATTCTACAAACTACAATTTATAAATTAATTAAGTTATATTTTATATTTAATTCATCTAAAATATCTTTTTCTCTATTAGAACATGTAAATATAATTATCTGATTTTCTTTATAGTTATTCTCTATAAATTTTAAAATGTTTCTTAATCTTTCATTGTCATAGTATGCAAAAACCTCATCTAAAATAATTGGCATTTTTTCCTCTGAAATTTCGTTCATAGCAGATAATCGAAGAGATAAATATAGCTGATCTATTGTTCCTATACTTAAAGTATTGCAATTAATATACTCTCCATCTTCTCTTTCAACAACTAGACCCCTATCGGCATCAAAATTTGCATTCTTATATTTTCCATTAGAAATTTTTTCTATTAATAAGGATAAATCTTTTGTAAATTTAGGTGTTATATTACTCTTAATTTCTGAGAAAGCCTCTTCTAATGTTTCTTTTGCGATATTTATACTTGATTCTAAACTATGTAATTCTTTAATTTGTTCTTCTAAATATTTTATTCTCTCTTCACACTCTAATTTTTTTTCTGATTTTTCATTATTATTTTTTTCTTCTATATCTATACTATTTAGTTCTAGTCTTTTATTATTATATGACTTATTTAAATAATCTAATTCATTATTTATTTTATTTAATTCAAAATTAAATAACTTATTTAAATCTTCATCATTAATTTTATCTTTATATTTATTTTTTATTTCTAATAATTTATTTTTATTTTTATTATTTAAATCATTTTTTAATAATTCTATTTCTTTTTCTTTATTTATTTTATTTTCTTCTAATATTTCTATTTCTTTTTCTACTTTTATTTTTGTTATATTATTATTTTTATTTATTTTATTATTTTTTATTTTTTGATATAAATAAATTATTAAATTAATAATTATATAAATAATACTAACATAGATAATTGAATTTTCTATTATATTTGATAATTTAATAAAATTAATTAAAATATTTAAAAATATTAATATCGTTATAAATAATATATTAATTTTATTTAATTTATTATTTTTTATTTTTTTATTTTTTTCTTCATTATTAATATTTATTTTATTTTTTAAAATATTTATTTTTTCATTAAATTCATTTTTTATATTATTATTAATTTTTATTTTTTCATTTTCTTTTTCTTGATATTCTTTAGCTGTTTTTATCTCTTTTAATATTTCTATTTCTTTTTCTATATTACTTAATTCTTCTTTAATTTCTTCTTTTTTTATTTTTAAATCTTCATTCTTTTTAGTAGTATTATTATATTCATCCATTAAATTTTTTAATTCATTTAATTCTTCCATTGCTTTATTAAGTGGCCTATCTACACTTCTGTCTGTTCCTACTTCTTCTATTAATTTTTTAGATAAATTATTTATTACCTTTTTATATGATATATTATCTTCTCCTGATGATAATATATTTGATATTTTTTGTGTTAATATATTTTGATTATTATTATCTAATACTACGTTGTTCTGCTCTACTAAATTAGTAGACAAAAACAATGCTTCATCTATTTTAGTCTGATCATAGAAAAACTGATTACCTTTTGTTTTATCTATATTAAATTGTTTTGAAATATCTTCTAAATCTTTATTATATATTTTTGGATTTTTTTTAGAAAATTCTCTAAAGACTTCATATTCTTCATTATTGTCTAAAGTATATTTTATCTTACCAGAAAAATCTTCTCCTTTCCATGGTTTATATCTATCAAAATCCGACATTACTTTTCCATTTTTATTTTTTGAAATTCCATATAATATACAAGAAATAAATTTTAATAATGTAGTTTTTCCTGATTCATTTTTTCCATATATTAAATTAATATTATTTTCTAATTCTATTTCTGTATTTTTTAATTTCCCGAATTCATTTATTTTTAAATAATTTATTTTCAAATAATCACCTTCTTTTTTTAATTATTTAAATATTTTTTATTAATTAATTTATTTAATTATTTATTTAATTATTTATTTAATTTATTTTAATTTTTTTATTTTTAATTTTAATTTTAATTCATATTTTAAATCAAATATTTTTTAAAAAATCGAATTTATTGTCTAATTGTAAATATTATTTTAATTCTTTTATTATTTTTTCTCATTTACATAATTTCTTGCATTTTTCTTATTTACATAATATTTAAATGAAATCATTATTTTTTTGATTCTTAAATTTCGTTTTTGGTTTGTAATTTTTAAACATGATTATCAAATTTTTATAATCTATCTGTTTTTGTTTGACAAACTCGGAATATCCAATTTTCGCCAATGTTTACATAATTTTTTATTCCGTTTTTTAGTTTTTGGCTTATGTCGTTTTCTTTTGCTATTTTTTATCTTTTTATCAAATTTTTCTTAGATTTCCGATGTTTTTTTAAAGTTATCCACAGGCTCGGTTGTCGAATTTTTTTACCATTTTTTTACTTTTTTTCTTGTTTTATTCAAAAGATTTTAAACCAATTTCTATTGCCATTTTTACTTCTTCTTCATCCAAATTTTTCTGATCTAGTTTGTCTAACATCCTTTTTACAAAGATTCCTTTTAAAGTATTTTGTTTTGCCAGTTTGTCAAGGTCATATTTTGTTTCTGATTTATCTTTTATTTTTAAAATATTTTCATTTGTTGTTAGTTTACATATTTCGTTCTTGTTTATTTCTATATTTCTTTTTCCAATTAATATTATTTTATAAAAAATATTTTTTTCTATTTTTATTGAATTTATTTTTTCAATTAATTCTTCTTTTGAATTAATTTCTGAAATATTTATCATTTTTTCTTCAAATATTCTATTATCTAATTCAATAAAATTTATTTTTATATTATTTTTATCTATTTTTTCATTTTTTAAAGTATTATTTTTTTTATTTTCTTTTTCTAAATTATTTATTATTTTATTATTTTTTTCTATAATTACATCTAACATACCATGCTTACCTAATTCATCAAATCCAAATGAAATCATAGAACCTGGATAAATCATATTATATTTATTTTCTTCTGTTCTTTTGTGTATGTGTCCTAATGCAATATAATCAAATCCTATTTCTTTTAATTTATTTGTACTTATTGGATTATAGCTGGCATCTATATTTTTGCTTAAATCTAAAGCACCATGTACTAATAAAATATTTATTTTATTTTTATTTTTTATTTTAATTTCTTCTACTTTGGAATCAGAACAATAAAATGATGAAAATCCATATCCATAAATATCTACATCTTCTAATTCAATTGTTTCTATTACATCATTAAATATTTTTACATTATCATTCCAATTATAAGTATTATAAAAAGAATTTTTTAAAAATGGATCATGATTTCCTGGAGAAATAAATATTTTAGTATCAGGAATCGTTTTGAATAAATTATTAATAAATTCTATTGTACTTTCTTTTATATAATTTTGGTCATATAAATCTCCAGCAATGAATAAATAAGGAATTTTTTCTTCTTTAATATATTCAATTGCCTTTCTGAATGCTTCTCTTTGTTCTAATCTTCTTTCTGTTCCAAAGTTCTTTTTATCTGTTAATATAGTAAACGGACTGTCAAAATGAATATCAGCCATATGTATAAATCTCATAACTATCTCCTTTTTTATTTTATATTAATTAAATCTAATATATAATTTCTTGCTATTATTCCATTAACATGTATAGAAGCTCTTTTTTTTATTTGCAATTCTATTTTTTTATCTAATATATATAACACCGCTTCGTCTATATTCTTATTTACCAATTGATTTAAATATTCTAAATCTTCAAAATCTCTATCTTTACTTGTTCTATCGGCAATAAATAATATCTTTGAGTATATATCCATATCTTTATTCCCTGTTGTATGATCTGCAATAGCTTGTCCCATATTTTCAGTAAAGCCAAATTGTTTTATGGCTATACTTTTTCCTATTTTTGCATGAAGAAGTCCTGTATTTAATTTTTCTGTATTATCTATCTCTATATTGTTTTCTTTTACATATTGTAGTTTTTCTTCTTCAGTCATCTCTTTTGCAACATCATGTGCAATTCCAATTTTCTCTGCTATTTTTATATCTGCACCATATTTTTCTGCAAGTTCAGCTGAACGCTCCATTACACACATACTATGATAATATCTTTTTTCTGATAATTGTTTTTTTACATATTCTTGTATCTGTTCTAATTCCACAGTAATTCTCCTCCACTATTTAAATATACTTTATACATATTTATATCATTTTTTAGCTATAATGTAAATTACTAAAGTAATTTGTTGTAATTATTATTTAGATAATCTTTTTATGTTCAGATCCGTTAAATTTTTATAATTTTTTTTAGATGATATTTTTTTCCCAATTTTTTCTTCAATTTCTTTTCTCGCCTTTCCTGTTATTCCTCCTGCTTCCTTAACATCTCTTTTCAATTCTTGTAATCCAAAGCTATTATTTATATCATGCATCTCATTAGCTGTAACTTCTGCTAAATTTGTAATTGCTAATTCTAATTTTCCCATGCTATCTCTCAAATTTCTTTTTGTGTTATTAATCCCTTTTAATTCTTTGTATTGCTTAGTATTCATATCAAATGCGCTTTTATATATTTCATCTGTTAATATTGCATAATCCCCATTTTTTGCACCTCTTTGTTTCCAGTTGTCTGTTAACCCTTTTCTGGAATCTATACTTTTTAATCTCTGTGCAATCCATTCACTATCATAACCTTTTCTTATATATGTTTCTTTAGCTCTATTAATAGCAAGTTCGGGATTTACAATTTCATCTAATCTTTCACTTCCTACTTGTGCAAGCCATCTTTTAAATGGTTCTGCTTTTGGAGATGGAATTGATTGGATAATTCTCAATATTCCTTTCGTATCTGATGTTCTTACTTTTCTTTTCTTTCCATCTTTAGCTATCATTTCAACTAGGGTACAAATTGTACCCCAGTTATTATTCAATTCTTCATCTCTGGCTTTTAACTTCTTAATATATTGCTTTACATCAATAGAATCTGTTAAGACTTGAACAACATCCTCTACTGAATAATACCAATCATTATTATACCATTCTCTTCTTATTTCCTTTTCTTCAAATATAGCTAATCTATTTCCTTCCATAATATCACTCCCTTATTAATTTTTGTCATTATATAATATTGTTGGTAATTTGTCAAACATTTGTTTTGCAATTTTCTGTAAAAAATTTACTTTTTGACTTTTTAATTTATGATAAAAAAGCAAAAATATAAGGGGTACATTTTATATTTTCCCTTATACTTCATTTTATATTATATCTAACATTCTAATGCTAAATTTATCAATTTATCAAGTAAATCAGAATATTCTAATCCACTTTGCTCCCATAATTTAGGATACATACTAATCTCGGTAAATCCTGGCAAAGTATTTATTTCATTTATATATATATCATTTGTTTCTTCGTTTACAAAGAAATCAACTCTTGCAAATCCTTTTCCATCAATTGCTTTATATGCCTTTATAGCTGTATCTCTTACTTTATCTGATAATTTACTATTAATATTTGCTGGTATAGTAAGTTTTGACTCAGCATTTTTATATTTTGCATCAAAAGTGTAAAAATTTTCTGCAGGTGTAATTTCTCCTAGACAAGACGCTTTTACATCTTCATTTCCTAATACTGAACATTCTATTTCTTTTCCAATAATATTTTCTTCTATTAATATTTTTTTGTCATATTTTGATGCATATTCTATGTGCTTTTGTAATTCATTTATATTATTAGATTTATTTATTCCAACTGATGATCCAGAATTTGAAGGTTTTATAAACATAGGATAAGTTAAATTTTTATCTATTATTTTACATACTTCTTCTAATTTGCATCTTTTTTCATTAAATTCTTTATCGATATATATGTACTCATCATTATCTTTTCTTATATACTCATAATTTGCTTGTTTAATACCTGCTTTATCAAATATTATTTTTGCATATACTTTATCCATTGCTACACTTGATCCTAATACTCTACATCCTACATATGGAATTTTTAATAATTCAAATAATCCTTGAATTGTTCCATCTTCTCCATATAAACCGTGTAAAACTGGAAATAATACATCTAACCTTTTTAGATATTGTATTACATTATCAATTATTTCAATATCCTCTATTTTATCCCCTACTTGATATTTTTTAGATATATCTGTACATTCATACCATTTACCATCATTATCTATATAAATTGGAAAAATATCATATTTATTTATATCTAATTTTTTTGCAACTGATGTTCCAGATACAATAGATACATCATGTTCAGTAGACATACCTCCAAAAATGACTCCTACTTTTAATTTATTCATTATACAAAATCCCCCTTTAATCATTAACTTATTTATTTTATTTTTTCTAATATTTTACTAAAATTCATAGAATTAGAAGCTTTTAATAAAAGTAAATCTCCATTTTTTATATAGCTTTTTATTAATTCAATTGCGTCATTTATATTTTCAAATCTAAATATATTTTTCATTCCTAATTGCTCTGCTCTATTTGCAATGTCTTCTGCATATTCTCCAATAGTAATTAATATATCCATTTTATTTTTTACAACTTCTTCTCCAACTTTTTCATGTAATTGTTTCGTATAATCTCCAAGTTCTAACATGTTTCCTAAAACAGCTATTTTTCTATTGGCTTTTGTTTTTCCCATTACCTCTAATGCTGCTTTCATTGAATCATAGCTTGCATTATAACTGTCATTTATTACTTTTACATTATCTTTTATTATCTCTATATCCATTCTTTTAGCTGTTAGTTTAAATTCTGAAATACCTTTGATAATTTTATCTGTTTTAATGCCTAATATATCTCCTACTGCAAATGCGCATATAGCATTATATATAAAATGTATTCCACCAATTGGAACACTTGCTTTTATGTCATTAATTTTAAATTTACTACTGTCTTGTGACTGTATAATATTAGTTGCCATATATGTGCTTTCATTTTGTATTCCATATGTATATATTTTATTATCATTCTCTTTTATTGCCCAATCATTTAACAAATCATTATCATTATTTATTAAAATAAATCCATCTTTACTTAATCCTTCTAGTATCTCTAACTTTGCTTTTAAAATATTCTCTCTTGATCCAAGGTTTCCTATATGTGATGTTCCTATATTTGTTATTACACATCCTGTAGGTTTTGCAATATTCGTAAGCACGCTTATCTCTCCGAAATGATTCATTCCCATTTCAACTACAACTGCTGTATGGTCTTTTAATTTTAATAATGTAAGTGGTAATCCTATATGATTATTTAAATTTCCTTCTGTTTTTAAAACATTATATTTTTGTGCTAGTACGTTTGCAATTATATCTTTAGTACTGGTTTTTCCTACGCTTCCCGTTACTGCAATTACTGGTATATCATACATACTTCTTTTATATTTTGCTAATTCTTGAATTGCTTTTACTGTGTCATTTACTTTTATAATTACCTTATTTTTAAATTTATTCAATATTTTTTCATCAATTTCGTCATCAGTTATACAGCCCACAGCACCATTTTCAAATGCAGATTCTATGTAATCATTACCGTTTACTCTTTCTCCTTTTATTCCAAGATACATATCTCCACAATTAATATTTCTAGTATCTTTAGAATATGAGTTGATTACTAACTCTTTATTTCCCATTAGTAATTTACCATTACAAATTTCTAATATTTTATTAACAGTTATAATTTTATTATCCATAATACCCCTTTTATATAATATATTTATTTACCTTTTGTTTATTTTATAACATTTTTTTATAAATGGAAATAGTTTATTATTAAATAAATAGATGCTTTTGTAAAAATAATAGGCATTTTATAAATGCCTATTATTTTATTCAGCAGTATATCCAGTTTTATTAACTATTTTTGTGCTTATTTCTTTAACTGTATCTGTAGGATTGTAATCTACTTGTCCAAAAATTTCTTCATGCAATTGTTTTACATTTGATTCTAAAGTAACTGGAATTCCATACCATCTATCCATTGTTTTTCCTTTTGTGTCATATGGCCATCCTATGCTATCTTGTACATTATATGACATAATTTGAGGAATAAGAGAAATTATTTCTCCTTGAGATATGTTTGTTTGTATCTGTGGTAATATTTTATCAGCTATTCTATTAATATCTGATATACTCATTTTCTTTGCCTTATTAAATGTTTCTGTTAATACTGTTCTCATACGTTCTGTTCTTTTATAGTCTCCCCCAGCAGTTTTTCTAATTCTTGAATATGTAACTGCCTGTACACCATCTAATGTTTGCACACCGGAATGAGTCAATTTATTAGATGATATTCCCGTATTTTTTGACGTATCTAAAATGTATTTATTCATCTGAGATAGTTCGGATTCCTTAATATCAATCTGTATTCCATCCATCATGTCTATTATTTCTGCAACAACCTCAAAATTGACAGTAACAAATTCTGATATATTTAAATCTAAATTCTTATTTAAAGTACTTATTGTCAATGCAGGTCCTTTATATGCATGTGCATGTGTAACTTTATCTAATCCATATTTTTCACCTAAATCTAAATATGTATCTCTGTAGACTGAAATAAGTTTAACATTTTTAGTTTCTTTGTTTATACTTACTATAATTATGGCATCACTTCTAGATCCATCATTTGTAGTAACATCTCTTGTATCGACCCCAAGAAGTGCAATATTTCTATAATTTTTTAGTGACTCTGCGATACCTTCATTCATATTTATATCCTCTAAAGGTATACTTACATATTCAATTTTATTTAATTTACTCTTTATAAATCCTGCTATTACTCCTGCTATTATTAAAATTAGAAACAATAATATTAATAATACTTTTTTTAATCTCTTTTTCTTTTTTCTTTTTATATTTCTATTGTTTTTTGTTCTATTTATACTATGTTTACTTGATCCCATTATTATTCCTCTTCTATTTGTATCTATTTTATTTTATGCTTTCACCATATATTTTAATTGCCTCATCAATATCTGTATCACATACTATTTTGCCTTTTTTCATTACAATTCCACGTTTGCAAAATTCTTTAGCAACTCCAGTTGAATGTTTTAGTTATAATAGATATTTGTCATTATCTAAATACCAATTTATCGTATTTATTATCCCATCATCAAACTTTGTTTTAGGTATCCAGCCTAATTCTTTACTTATTTTTGTTGGATCTATAGCATATCTTAAGTCATGCCCTTTTCTATCTTGGACAAAAGAAATTAAATCCTCTGATTTACCTAAATGTTTTAGGATTAATTTTACTATATCAATATTTCTTTTTTCATTGTGTCCTCCTATATTATATCTTTCTCCTGCCTTACCCCTATGTAATACTAAATCTATAGCCTCACAATGATCCTCTACATATAGCCAATCTCTTACATTTAACCCTTTTCCATATACAGGAAGTTTTTCACCTTTCATAGCTAATTTAATCATATGTGGAATTAATTTTTCATTATGTTGATATGGTCCATAATTATTTGAACAATTTGTAACTGAAACATTCATCTTAAAAGTCTGATGATAAGCTAATGCAATTAAATCTGAGCTTGCTTTTGAAGCTGAATATGGACTACTAGGATTGATTGGAGATTTTTCAGTAAAGTATCCGGTTTCGCTTAAAGATCCATACACTTCATCTGTTGATATATGTACAAATTTATTTTGGCTACCTTCTCCCCATATATTTCTTGCTGCTTCTAATAACGTATGAGTTCCTAAGACATTTGTTTTAGTAAATATAAATGGCTCTTTAATACTATTATCTACATGTGATTCTGCAGCAAAATGAATAATTGCATTTATATTGTTTTCTTTTAGTATTCTCATTACTAAATCATAATCACATATATCACCCTTTATAAATTTTATATCATTAATTACATTATTTAAATTTTCAATATTACCTGCATATGTAAGTTTGTCTAAAACTATAATTTTATATTTAGGATATTTTTTTACTATGTATTCAATAAAATTACTTCCTATAAATCCTGCTGCTCCTGTTACTAAGATTTGCATGGCTTTACCTCCTTTGTAAGTGATATTATATACTTTCCATATTCTGTCATTTGTAATTCCTTCCCCAGTTTTCGTAACTGCTCTTTATCTATAAAACCTCTATTATACGCAATTTCTTCTAGGCAGGATATGTAAAATCCTTGTCTTGTCTGAATTGCTTCAATATATTCTGATGCATTTAGCATTCCTGTAGCAGTTCCTGTATCAAACCATGCCATTCCTCTGCCGAAAAGAATTACATCTAACTGACTTCTTTTTAAGTATTCGTTATTTACAGCTGTTATTTCTATTTCCCCTCTTGCTGATGGTTTAATGTTTTTAGCAATTTCTACTACTTTATTATCATAAAAATATAAGCCTGGTACAGCATAATTAGATTTTGGAATTTTTGGTTTTTCTTCGATAGATATTACTCTGTTATTTTCATCAAATTCTACTACCCCAAAATCACATGGATTTTTTACAGGATATCCAAATATCTTTGCTCCTTTCTTTAACTTGCTTCCTTCTTCCATTAGACTTGTAAGTGCTTGTCCGTAAAAAACATTGTCTCCCAATATTAAGCATACTGAATCTTTTCCAATAAATTCTTCTCCTAAAATAAATGCTTCTGCCAGTCCTCTTGGAGCATCCTGAATTTTATATTCTAAATGAATTCCTAATTTACTCCCATCTCCTAACAAATCTTCATATTGTCCTATTGATTCTGGTGTAGATATAATCAAAATTTCTCTTATTCCTGCTAATAATAGTGTTGATAATGGATAGTATATCATTGGCTTATCATATAATGGTAATAATTGTTTAGATACTACCTTTGTCATCGGATACAACCTTGTTCCTTTTCCACCAGCTAAGATTATTCCCTTCATTTTTATACCTCCTCTTATTATATATAATTTATCTATATAGAATAAATAAATATTCCTATTAATATTATAAATAGTCCAATTAATTTTTTCTTCTTTATTTTTTCTTTTAAGAAATAATAACTTAGTATTGCTACAAATAAATACTCTAAAGTTCCCAATATTGGTCCAAATGATAATGGTAAATATTTATACGATAGAACTGTACATAGAGTTGCTATAAAAAACACTGAATATGAGATTATTGTTTTCCAATTTAAATATTCTTTTATTATATTTTCCTGTTTTATATTTGCAGACTTTTTTAATAATACTTGCGCAACAGCTGATATTATTACTCCAAAAATATATATACCTGTATATAAAAGTATGTTATTCATCTGCCATCACCACCAAACTTACACCTATAAAAACAACTATAGCACCTATTATCATTTGAGGTTTTATACCTTCATTAAAAAATAATGCACCCCAAACAATCCCCCATATAATAGTTATTGATTTATTTAAAAAAGCTGTTGTTAATGTAAATTTTTTTAATATTTGTTGCCATAACAGTGCATATATTCCTAAGATTATTATCGATATTCCATAAAATAGACAAAACTTGAATGATAAAAATGGGTTACCTGCCGCCAATTTTGAGAATACACTACAAAATGAAAACATAAATAATACTATATGTAATAATATATAATCTTTAAATTTTGATTTTTTCATTATATATCTCCTTTTTTCTCATCAATATTATATTTTTCTTTTATTACATATTGTGGTGAATTATTGATGCTTATATATATCCTTCCAATGTATTCTCCAATGATTCCTAACATTAACATTATAATGCCTCCTACAAACAATAAAACAGATATGATGCTACTCCATCCAACACTAATATTTGAAATCATTAATTTACGAATAATTGTTATTATTCCAAAAACAAATCCAAAAACAGAACACAAAAATCCAATAAATGAAGAGATACGCAAAGGCTTTATAGAAAATGCAGTAAATCCATTTAACCATAATTTTAACATTTTTTTAAAAGTAAAATTTGTATTACCTGATATTCTTTCTCTCTCTTCCATTTCTATATTTACAATATCACTTGTTGTTCTAAGTAATAATCCAGTCATATATGGATATGGATTTTTATATTTTATTATTTCATCAACAATGTATCTTTTTACTGCTGTAAAATTAGTAAAATTTAAGTCTTTAGGTTTTTCCATTATTATTTCTGTCATTTTCCTATTTACTATAGTTCCAAAACTTTTAAATAAACTTTGTTTGTATTTTGGATATTTTGCAATAGATACATCATGTCCATCTTCTAATGGTTTTATTAAATCCCACAATTTTTCCATTGGGCATTGTCCGTCGTCATCCATTAAAATAATATAATCACCTGTAGCATGAGACATTCCTGCCATTAATGCACTTGGTCTATTCATATTTTTTGCAAGGGAAATAATTTTTACTTTGTGGTTATTTTGTGCGATTTTCTTAAGTACATTCCAAACATTATCTGGTGAATTATCATTAACTGCAATAACTTCATAATCATAATTTTCTTTCTTTTTTGTTATTACATTTCGTATTTCATTGATTACTATTTCTATTGTCTCTTCACTTCCATAACAAGGAATTATGAAACTAATCTTCTTCATTTTTTTACTCCTTTATAAATCTATTTAATTCCATCTCTTTTTTATAATCTTCTAAATATTTAATATAGGTATATTCTGGCTCATATCCTAAATCATCTTTTATATTTTGAATATCCATCACAAAATCATCGCAATCTTTTTTTTCTGGGCATTCTATAATTTTTGAAGGTTTGTCCTTGGGTGAAAACACCTTTATAATACCCTCTATTTGATCTCTCATCGTTGTTTTTATTCCTGTACCCGCATTATAATATCCGGATTCTATATCAGCAAATAATGCCTTAAAAATCATCTGATTTAAATCTTTAACATATATAATATCTTTTCCAAGTTTAGGGTTGCCCCACATTTCAATGTCTTCACCTTTTATTGCTCTTTGTATCATATATCTATAAGAAATATATTTTTTTTCTCCATTAACAAAGTAAAACATATCTGGAGTATACATATAAATATTTGGTAATTTAAATATAAAATTTTTTAATCCGTACATATGATGATAACATTCAATTAACTCTACAGCTGCGCACTTAGTTACAGTATAAATAGCATGGTCTCCTGTATATATAGGCTTTCTTGGTACTCTTGGTTTTAGCGGTTCTTTATCCTTTAGGTACCCATTCAATTCAGCCCATGTATGTGTGTATATTATTCTATCTGCATTTGTTTTTCTACAATATTCTAAAATATTTAATGTACCATTCACATTAACATCTACATATTTATGAGGATCATCTTTTTCTAAATACGCTGGAAGAACCCCTGCAAAATCTATTACAGCATAAACATTCTTTTTAGGCAATTTTTCAAAATCCTCTTGTTTTGATATATCAATTTGTATATATCTCCCTTTATAAAATTTGTATGGATACTTTTCTCGTGTTCCAGCTGCTATAATTTCATATTTATCCATATTTAAATTATTTAATAAATGGTCTAAAAAATACATTCCTAAATTTCCGGCAGACCCAAATATTATTATTTTTTTTCTCTCCATTTTACCTTCTCCTTAAAAGTTATTCTATTGTTATATAATATCCTGCTCTTGTAGAACTATCTACAGCTTTTCCCAGATTATTCATATCAAGTTCACTTATTCTATATAATATTTCTGGATTTCTTTCTTTTAACTCTTCTAATTCCTGTATATCTTTTTCAGTAAATATAAATTTTATTTTTGCTATTTTAGGAGAACAAACCTGGTTAAATGATGGTTCATTTCCACACGCAACTTCTATAACCATTTTTGTATAATCGTACCCTGTAGAAAGTCTTACTAAATCTGAGCCAATACAATCTCCACCCATTCGTGCTCCTATTTCAATGATTCCAATATTTCCAGCTTTATCTATTTTAAATTCTGTATGACTTGCTCCATTAACTATTCCCAAAGCGTCTAATGCTCTAAAAATTTCTTCTTTTATTGTTTGCTGATATTTAAAATCTATATCAGCTGGTTCCATATGCCCTGTCTCAATAAAATTAGGGGATCCTGTAGTATATTTTTTAGTAAATGCTAAAAAATGATGCTTTCCTTTATATGAAATACATTCACAGCTATATTCATTTCCCTCAATATATTCTTCAATTATTGCACTCTTTTCAAATGACTCTTTAGACGCCTCTTTTATAGCAATATTTAGGTCTTTTTCACTAAATATTTTAGTAATTCCTCTACTTCCTGATCTGTCTGTAGGTTTAACAATCATCGGAAATTTTAAATCCTTAATATCTATATTTTCGCAATCCATATTTACTTTTACAAACCCTGGTGTTCTAATATTATATTTTTTCATCTGTTTTCTCATTTCATATTTATTAGTACATTGTTTTGTTATTTTATAAGGATTACATGGTAAATTTAATTTTTCTGCAACGTAATTGACTGTTATTGTTGCCAAGTCTGATGCAATCGAACATATTCCTACAGGATTAATTTTTTTACAAATTTCTAAAATTTTTTCTTTTTCAATTATACTTATAGGATAAAAGTAATCAGCCGTTTTTTCCCCTACATCTCCGGACTTCCATGCAAATACATGTGTCTCATATCCAATTTCTTTTGCCTTTAATATTAATTGATTTTGAAAATCATTTGCTCCAATAATTACTAATTTATCCACTTCTTGTACTTCCTTTTTATAATATTTTTCAGTTTTTAATTTTAAATCTTATAGAAATTTTTAATTTCTCCGCACACTTTTAATATATCTTCTTCTTTTAATCCATAATACATTGGAAGTCTTAATAATCTTTCGCTTTCTTTAGTTGTATATTTATCTTCTCCATTAAATCTTCCATATTTTATCCCAGCTGGTGCAGAATGTAATGGTATATAATGGAATACTGTTGTTATTTCTTTTTCTTTTAAAAATTTAATTAGATTTGTTCTTTCATTAATGTCTTTTACTTTTATATAAAACATATGTGCATTGTGCTCACAGCTCTCTGGAACTGTTGGTAAATCTATTTGTTTAACATCTTTTAAATTTTCATAATATAAATTCCAAGATTTGAGTCTATCATTATTTATTTCTTCAGCTACTTCTAATTGAGCATATAAATGAGCTGCATTTATATCGCTTGGTAAATATGATGAGCCCATATCAACCCATGTATATTTATCTACTTGTCCTCTTAAAAATCTACTTCTATCTGTTCCTTTTTCTCTTATTATTTCTCCCCTTTCATATATTTTAGGATATTTAATTATTATTCCTCCACCTTCTCCCATGCTATAATTTTTAGTTTCATGGAAGCTATAACAACCGAAGTCTCCTATTGTTCCAAGATATCTTCCTTTATATTTACTCATAACCCCTTGGGCGGCATCTTCTATTACTTTTAAGTGATACCTATTTGCTATATCCATAATCCTATCCATTTCGCATGATATCCCTGCATAATGTACTGGAACAATAGCTTTTGTTTTATCCGTTATTGCTGATTCTATCAAGCTTTCATCTATATTCATTGTGTCTGGTCTTATATCTACAAACACAAGCTTTGCTCCTCTTAAAATAAAAGCATTTGCAGTTGATGAAAATGTATATGATGGCATTATTACTTCGTCACCTGGCTCTATTTCAGATAATATTGCTGCCATCTCTAAAGCATCTGTACCAGATGTAGTCAATAGTATTTTACTTCCTATTTTTTTTAAAAACCATTGATTACATTTTTTTGTAAATTCTCCATCTCCACATATTTTTTTATTCTCTATTGCTTTAATTATATATTCTTTTTCCTTTCCTACAAATGGTGGAACATTAAAACTTATCATCTTTCATCTTCTCCTACTACCCACTAATTACATTAAACAATAAAAATGCTATAGCTGGAACTATCATTAAAGATCTTATCCATATTATCCATCTTTCTGGTTTTTCTACTTCTTTTTCTTCTTTATTCATAATATTTAGTTTCGGATAATTGATTATTAAAATTATCCCTAAAGTAGCAAACAATACTGTAGTAACAAAAGAAGCTATCACATCAAATTTTCCTTCAAATAGGTTGATAAAAAACTCTCTTAAATTAAATGGTTGTATTTGTTTAATATTTAACATTTCTGTTAATAATGAGTTTTTCATTGAAGCACTGGTACTGAATAATTTTTTACTATGCATCACTATTGCCATAAAACATGATCCAGACATAATTGTATCTAAAATAACATTTATTCTATATAGCTGTGGTTTAAATCCATATAGTATCATTAAAGTAGGCATTAATAAAATAGGTCTATAAAACTCATAACTTGTTGAAAACATAAGCATTAATATTATAGGTGCTACTGCAAAATAAAACAAATAATTATTTCTAATTTGCTTGGTTTTTGGCTTTGTTATATATGCAATAAAACAAATTATTATAAAAGTCAATATAAAAAACGACAGTGTAACTTCATTAGCTACTTTTATTCCTGAGCCAAAAAAACCACTTAATATTCTATTTGAATGATTTGATTCTTCTGATATAGCATACATAGGGAAATTTCTTACTAAAAGCTTAAATATTACTATGGGTGCTACACCAACTCCCAATTTGAGAACAATTCTCCATATCTTTTTTTCCGTTAATAATATTAGTGGAATATATGGTATTAAATAAAAATATTTTATTGATATTGCTAGTGCGGAAAATATATAGAACCATATATTTTTCTCTTTTATCAAATAATATAACCCTAAAGTAGCAAACATACATATCATAATGTCATTCTGACCCGCATAAAAAACCCCTATATAAGTATATATAAATGTTGCTGATAAAAAAGTAATCCATAGGGACCTTTTCTTATCTTTAAATAGTTCTTTACAGATTTTATAAGTTACAAATAAAGTTATTCCTAATGATAAAACCAAAAACAATTTTGACCATATCAATAAAATAGCATTGTTTACAATTGATTTTCCGAGAAAATATTGAATTCCCCAAATAGGAATATTCCATATTGACCATAGTATTAAACTATATAAAGTCCCTGATACATATTGATGTGGTACATTATACTTATTTAATGCTGTATAAGAATAAAACTGAGTTATATCTCCATTTGCTATACAGTCTAATATATTTGTACTCCATATTGTCAAGCTTTTAAAATCCAAATAAACAAACATTACCATCATGATAATTGCTATTAATATAGCTATTATCCATTCTGTTTTTAAAGGTGTTTCCTTATTATATATATTCTTACATTTTTCTAATAAATTTCTCAAGGTATTTCCTCCATTATATTATAAAATAAATTTATTTTATACTTTCTTTATACTTTTCAATTGCTTCATCTATATCTGTATCACATATCATTTTACCTTTTTTCATTACAATCCCACGTTTGCAAAATTCTTTAGCTACTCCAGTTGAGTGCGTTACAAATAACAATGTTACATTATCTTTTTCTATAATCTCATTGATTTTTTTTGTACACTTTTTCTTAAATTCTTCATCTCCCACACTTAATGCTTCATCAACTATTAAGATTTCTGGTTCTATATTTACATTTACCGAAAAGCCAAGTCTTGCTTTCATTCCACTTGAATATGTTCTAACTGGCTGGTCTATATATTCTTCTAGTTCGGCAAACTTTACAATACTCGGTTCTAATTTCTTTATTTCATCTTCCTTTAGTCCTAATATTCTACCTTTTAAATATATATTTTCTCTCCCTGTAAATTCTGGATCAAAACCTGAAGTTAATTCTAGTAATGCACTTACTCTTCCTTTTACAGTAATTTCACCAGAAGTCGGAAATGTAACCCCTGTTATCATTTTTAGTATTGTAGATTTTCCTGCACCATTTTTGCCAAATATTGCAACAGATTCTCCTCTTTCTATTTTAAATGATACATTATTTACTGCTTTTTTTTCTTTATATGGTACTTTTTTAAAAAATATAGAAAGTAATCTTCTTTTATCATTCTTATATAACTTATATATCTTTGTTACTTTTTTAAATTCTATTACATTTTCACTCATCTATTATTCCCTTTCACTACTTATATTATAATACATCTGCAATATCTTTTCTTAACTTTTTGTATGACCATAAAGCTAATATAAAAAGTATGACTGTAATTAAACCAAAATACAATAATCTTTTTGGTTGCTCCCAAAACCATACTTTATTTATAAAACAATTTCTAAACCCATTTACTAAAAATGTTACTGGATTTAAATTTAAAAATTTTCTAAGTATTGGATTTGCTACAGTATCAGCATTCCATAAAATTCCTGATAACCAAAATACGGCTGTTATAAAAGATTTTATTAAATTTACAAAGTCTTTACTTATAGCTCCAATAAATGATGAAAACAATGCCCATAATGTAAAGAATATAAATGATAATAATAAATATACTGGCATTTGTAATATGTATATATCTGGTACATGTCCAAATATACAAAATATTAGTATAACAATTGCTAATAGTATAATATTAACTAAAATATTAGACATACTCACAAAAGTAGGTATTGTTGATACTGGAAATTTCATTTTTGTTACTAAGTAACTATATTTTCTAATACAATTTGTCCCCCCTGTTATCATATCTCCCATATAAAACCATGGAACCAACCCTGCTATAAGCCATAAGAAAAAAGGATAACCATTTACATCATTGCCTGCTCTTAATCCAATTGTAAAAGCAAACCAATATACAAATATAGTTACTACTGGTTTTATAATAGCCCATGACCATCCGAAGTGCTGATCCCCTATATGTTTTTGCAATATCTGCTTTTGCTAATTTTACTATTTGTTTTCTATATTCTATATGATCTTTTACAATCTCTATTAATTCTCTCATCACTTTCCCCTTATTATTATTAATTTATACATTTTACTTTTTATTAAAATATTTTATTATATCTATAATTTGCAATACGTCATTAATTGATAGATCTGCATATAATGGTAAAACTAAAATATTGTCTGATATACTTTTGGCTATAGGTGTTTCTGATTCACTTTTAAATGCTGAAATTTTATTACATAATGGATAAAAGTATTTTCTAGTCATTACATTATATTCTTTTAATTTATCAAATAATAAATCACGCGACATTCCAAATTCTTTAGAATTTATTAATATTGGAAAATATGAATAGTTCCTTTTTATATTGGCATTATTCATATTTATCGTATACAATCCTTTAACAGATTTAAGTCCCTCGATATATGTATTTACAATCTTTTTTCTTTTTGATATATTTTCATCTATGTTCTCTAAATTGCAAAGTCCCATAGCTGCCTGAAATTCATTCATTTTAGCATTTGTTCCTATATAATCAATTGATTCTTGAGATGTTATTCCGAAATTTCTAATGGATTCAAGCTTCTTTTTAATATTCTTATCTTTAAAACTTAATAATCCTCCTTCTATAGAATTAAATACTTTTGTAGCATGTAAGCTAAACATAGACACATCGCCAAAATTTCCTATTGCTATGTTGTTTATTTTTACACCAAATGCATGCGCCGCATCATATATAACTTTTAAATTATATTTTTTTGCAATTTTGTCTATTTTTTCTACATCACAAGGATTACCATAAACATGTACAGCAAGAATAGCAGATGTTTTATCTGTAATTAAGCTTTCTATCTTTTCACAATCTATAGTATAATCGTTAGGATTTATATCACAAAAAACTGGCTTTAATCCGCAATTAATAATTGAAGCAGTTGTTGAAATAAAAGTAAATGGAGTAGTTATAATTTCTCCAGTTAATCCTAAAGCTTTGATAGCTATTTCTAGAGCAAGATGTCCATTTACAAATGATGCAATATTATCTACGTCTAAATATTTTTTTACTTTATCTTCAAATCTTTTGTTAAGTGGGCCTGCATTTGTTAACCAATGATTTTCCCAGATTTCTGAGATTGTAGAACAATATTTACTAAAATCGGGTAAAGTTGGTTGTGTAATTAAAATTGGTTCTCCAAATTTTAAATTTTCCATCATATTAATTTCTCCAATCTATAAGGCTTTCAATCATATCGACAGCATAGCAAGGTATATTGAATTTTTCGTGAATAATTCTTCTTTCTTGAAAAGAATCATCAATAAATATAGCCTTTTCATAATTTTTTACATAATTATATTTTTCCTCATTTTTACTAATATGTATAATTTGGGTAAAAATATCTGAACTAATTTTGTATTGACTTAATGATTTATTTATATCTTTTATATGTTTAGTTATTAAAAATATTTTTTTATTTTTATTTATAGATTGATATAAAAACATCATTACATATGGGTTAACTGTATTTTTATTTATTATAGTATCATCAAAGTCAATATATATAGTATCATAATCAAAATCTATTACAAATCTATTTGTTAAAGCTCTGTCAACTTCAATATTAACATCGTTATTAAATATACTTATATCATATCCCATTTTATCATAAACACTTAATAAAGCAAAATTAATTCCTTGGTTTCTATATAAACACATCGTTCCAGCTATTCTTGGAGCCATTTCCAAAAGTTTATAGTTACCGCAAGCATCGATTTTTACTTGGAAAAACCACATTCCTTGAAACTTTAATTTACGATTTATTTCTAGAGCAATTTTCTTTATTTCATCAGGTAACTTTTGGGTAATTGAATTAACGCTTATTCCACTTTTAATTCTTTTTCTTTGTCTAATTCCTGCAAATTTAAGTTCACCATTCCTATCAGTAAAACAATCTATAGTATATTCTTTACCAGGTAAATATTCTAACATAAGTAAAGATGTATCACGAGAAGTATAATATAGTAATTCTTTTTTATTATTAGCAATTACACAACCGTTTGGAACCTTGTCCTATATCTGGTTTTAAAAAAACAGGATACTCTTTTACTTCTTCTATGGTATTATACATATGTGGTACAAAATCTTTATTTTTAAAAAAAGTATAAGTTTTTTTCTTTGAACGGCAAATATCACAAGTTGCATACTCTGATGTTATGACTTGTGCATCTAATTTTTTTGCCATTTTAGAAAATTCTAATACTAAATCATCATGAGCGGGAAAAATAAAATCAATATTATATTTTTTTATTGTATTGTTTAATTCATTCTCAAATTTATCATCCTTAAAATAAGGCAACTTTATATGATTTTTATAAATCATTCGTCCATGATCATTAACACTAGAAGCCCCAAATAATGTAATATCTTTTTCATATTTTAAAGCATTATTAATTTCTAATCCTATTTCTGAACCACATGGGAATACTAAAATATTTTTATTCATAATACATCTTTTCCTTTATTTCATTTTTAATCTTCTTTTTAATTCTTGAATAATTCTTTCTGAGTTATTTTCATCATTAACATCGTCTGTATAGAAGAATTCATATACTTTATGTCTGAACTCTGAATCTTTTTCTGGTTTTTCCATATATGATTTTATCTCTTTTATTGTATCTTCCCAACTATTAGTTTTTGGCCCTGGTGTATAATCTTCAAAAGGATATTTAAAAGTTCCTTCCTCTGAAAGATAATAATCATAGTCTGGACAATAGAAAACCATAGGTTTATCTAGTATAAGAAAATCATATACAATAGATGAATAATCTGAAATAATTAGTGAGTAAGTATTAAGATTTTCATAAATATCTTTATTGTCATCTATAGATATTCTTGGAAATTTATTTATGGCAGCTATTATTTTATTCTCGTAGTTACGCCAAGTATGAGGGTGTAATCTTATTACAAACTCTGCATTATTCACTTCTAAAAAATTTGACAATTCTGGCACAAATTTAATAAAAGATTCTATAAGATTCAATTCTCTCCCGGAATCCCATCTGTATGTTGGTGCATATAATATTTTATAAGAATCTGCTGGTGTTTTTTTATAAAGATTAACATTTCTTGGGTATCCACAAACAAACCAATTATTTTCTTTTACTTTATTTGTTTTAGCTAATGTAGTAATTGGCTCTTTTCCTGGTCCTAAAAGAAGAAAATATTTTTCGCATAATTCTCTAAAAGGAGCATATTTTATATAACGGAAACTCTTCTTAATTTTTGTTATAATACTGTCACCTTTAGATGCTATGATATCATCACTTAATTTAACACCTTCTACATCAGTCTGATTAAAATTATCTAAATCTTTTAATCCTACGCCATGCCATAGTTGTACAACTTTTGTTCTAGCATTTATAGCAGAACTTTTATAATCTGACATTATAAAATGATCAGTAAAAACAAGTTTTGCCCTTGACATAATTTTTCTACCCTGTTTTGAATGCATTTTACAAACCGGTAGATTATTATCTGTTAAATAGTCTATTACCTTTTTATCTTTAGTAAGCCATATAGCTTTTATTTCAGGATGATATGTATTTAAAAATTCATATAAATATTTTGTATTATCTAAATAACCTTTTTTTCTAAATGATGTAAACACCCATAAATTTTTTCTTTTTGGTATAAAAGCATATATCCAATATCTTAAAAATGTTTTTATTCTTTCAGTTTTTGTTTGTTTTTTTATAATACTATTTGTATTCTTTTTTACTTTTATTGCTATTTTTTTACTATTTAAAATTTTATTTACTGATTTTGTTGTTAATCGTTTTTTTATTAAATTAAATTTTTGTTGCTCGTTAATAATATATTTCATTACATCAGATATAAGTTCTGGATTTTTAGTTGTAAAATTTATTAAATCTTCATATTGGTCATATTTTAATAGAATTTTTATATAATTAAATGTTTCTCTATGTAATCTTTTATTTATATCATTAATTGCATATCCATCATAATACTTTATAAAATAATCCTTTAAATCCTTTAATATTTCAACCCAATCTTTTCTAGTTTTTATCATATATTCATCATTACTTTTAAAGAAATATACTCCAGACTGATGTTTTCTATATACTGACATTATATCATCTATATACCCTATGTCTGCTGTTCCAACTTGAATAGCTGTTAAAGTGTAATCACCTAAAATATGATTATAATACCATTCAGGAATTATAGCATTATAATTCCATCTATAAAAAATAGAAGATGTTTGTATAAACCCCACTTTTATAAATTCTGCTAACTTAAAAAAGGTTTGATCTTTTTTAAAATTTTTTAACCCTCTTGGATAAATTAATAAATCAGACTCGTAATCTTCATATGCTTTACTTTGAAACCAGCTTCCGTCTTTTGTTTCTATATCAATTCTTGCATTATGAAAGCATACATTACAATTTTTATTTTCTTCCATAAAGTCAAATTGTTTTTGTAATTTATAATTATCTATCCAATAATCATCGCCTTCACAAAAAGCAATATATGGGCTTTTTGCTTTATTACATAAATCAATTAAGTTTCTTTGTGCTCCCATATTTTGCTCACGAATAAATGGAATTATAATGTCCGGATATTTATCTGCAAATTCTTTAATTATATTTGGTGTATTATCAGTAGAACAATCATCACCAACAAATACTTTAAACAAAAAATTAGTTTTTTGCTTTACAAAACTAGATAGAGCCTGTTTTATATACTCTTGTTGATTATATGTAATACATATAACTGTTACCATTATTTTTTCTTCTTTATCCATTTTTTTAGCACTCTCCATATCTTTGCTTGTTTTATTATAATATGTGTTGTTATTATATAAATATAAAGTCCAATTTTTTAAAATTTTTATTTATTATCTAGATATAAATCTTTTACATTATTCATTTTTTACAATTTTATAAAGTCTCTTAAACACGTTGCACATAAGCAGGCTTTTCCTTATTAATAATAAAATTAACAATTTCCTCAGTAACATTTTCTAACCCTGTCAAGTCTACTGGACAATATTTATCTAAAAAAGCTTTAGTTTTATCGTTAAACATTACGTTATTATCTATTAGCTTTAATATTTCGTTTATATCATTTGATATCGGTCCTGGCATTTCTGTATTATAATCTATATAAAAGCCTCTATTTCCTACATATTCTTCATAATCATATGCATAAAAATAAATAGGTTTTCCGGTAATTGCCGCTTCATATGTAATAGCAGAATAATCTGTAATAATATAGTCCGCAATATGTAAAAGCTCCAATCCTAAAAAATCTTTTTCTTTTGAATAAAATTTATTATCTATATATAATAATCCACTTCCATTATGTAGTTTTATAATTAAATTATACTTTTCATAATTTATCGAATAAATAATTTTATTTAAATCTTTTTTATTTATATTCGTATTTCTTTTTGTTGGCACATATAGAATATTTTTTTTAGAGTTATTCATATTGGGATATTTTTTAAAAAATCTATTTTGTGTTAAATTATTATAATATTCTGATTTTAAAAAATCAATTCTTGGTAATCCGAGAACTACCATCTGCTCTTCTTTTGCATTAAAAGCTTCTTTAAAAAACTCTTTTGTTATCTGGCTTGAAGTTAATATATAAGTATAATTTTTATGCATATTCATAAGCTTTGCAATTTTAGTGCTTCTTCCTTCTTCTTGATCTAATATAGAATATCCAAATTTTTTAAGTGCACCCAATGCATGCCAAATTTGAACTACTTTTAAATCCTTTTTATGTTTTAAATTGCTTATAGCTATACAATACCCATCCAAAATAACAGTTTTAGATGTAGCTATATGATACATTTGTTTATACATATGGAACATATAACTTATTACTGATTTTAAATTTTTTCCTATTTTTTTATTTAATACTACAGTTTCTATATCTATATTTTGCCTTTTTAATTCTTTTATTATTAGATTAAAATCTAAATTTTCACCATTAGTCTGTCTACTAATAAAAGTAATCTTATTTCTAGTCTTTAATATTTTTAAAAAAGCATATATGAAACTGTTTATTAATTTCCAAATTTTTATAATTATATAATTTATCTTTTCCATAATACTTCATTTCCTATGTTTATAATTTATTTATTTCCAAATATCCAATCATAAGTTTTTTGAGTAGAGTGTCCATCACATGCTCCTAAAAATTTCTCAATGAATTTGTTTCTTTTATCAAGGGCCATATCTTTTAGTTTAATTGCTTCAATTAATTCATCATCATTTTTAGCAATTTGGCCATATATATATTCTTCATAATCAAAATATAAACCTCTTTCTTCTTTATATTTCTCCAAATCATATGCAAAATATATAATTGGCTTATTTATAAAGGCATAATCAAAAATAACTGATGAATAATCTGTAATTAATACATCTGTAACTAATAATAAGTCATTTATATCTCTTTCTTTAGATAAATCATAATAAAAATTTTTATATTTGTCTAAATTATATCCATTTTTAATTCCTTTTACGATGTTATTATATAAAGCTGGATGCCATTTAAATATAAAGATATATTCATTTTTAAATTTATTATATATTTTATCTAAATCTATTCTATCAAATCCATAATCCGCATCCACTACTCTTTTTCCTCTATATGTAGGAGCAAATAAAATTATTTTCTTGTTTTTCAGAAATGGATATTTGCTATAAACTTCTTTTTTCCTAGTTTCTACCAAATTAATATCGAAAAACATATCTGTTCTTGGAAATCCTGTTGCTTTTGTTCTATCAATATTTATTCCAAATGCTTCGGCGTAGCAAGGTCTAATATCTTCACTGCTTGTAATCGCTTTTGTATATTTTTTATATCCTGGATGTATTATTTTTAAGTTTCCTCCATTTTTTATACTCCTAGAATGTCCAAATTTTTTGAATGCACCTGGTCCATGCCACAATTGTATTATCTCCTGTCCTTTTCTAACTTTAATGTGAGATGTAGATCTAGAAAAATCGTCTAGCAGAATATATTTATTAACAGATAAATTATATGCTAATCTTACTTTCTCTTTTATACTTCTCCTTACTCTTCTATCTGGTTTTACTGATATAACCTTTACATATTTATCATCTGGTATAATATTATATAGATATTCTAAGTTTCCCCCAAAATTTTCTCTTACATCAGATAAAAATAGAACTCTATTATCTTTTAATGGTAAAAATATACACATTATTCTATTTGCTATTATTAAAATAATAAGATTAATTAATCTTTTTATTTTCTTTTTTAATCTTTTCAAATGTGTTATGAACTTAGGTTTTGTTTCTCCTGATTGCTCAATTGTGATATTCCCAATACTTTCATTACATTCTTGGTTTAAATTTTCCATTTTTACAACCTTTCATAAATTGTATTTATTATTTAAATTATAAATTCCATTTCATCACAGTTTTAAAATTATTGTTTAAATCTGCATCAAATGCAGAATAAATATCCTTTAAAGAATTTATTTCTATTGTGTCGCAAATAATATTTTCTATATAATCTTGTATTTGTAAATTTTGTAATAATTGCACAGATTTCTTGAAATCTGAATATCCACTTCTACTATTTCCGAGTAATATTAATCCTTTCTCTAATATCATTCTGGTATTTATACATGGTGGATTTTCTGAAACACCTAATAAATTTATACATCCCTGTGGTTGTATACAATCTATTATTTGTTCTATTGCTGATTCTGCGCCTGCTCCTCCAACACATTCAAATGCATGATCTACTCTGAAATTTTTATTTATCTCATTAACTAATTTAATATCATCTGCAAAGGAAAAATAACCTAATTTATCTTTATTTACTCCTAATACAGTAAGTTTTGAATTAGGAAAATAGCTTTTTAAAATTAGAGCTGTTACATATGCTACACTACCATCTCCCCAAACCGCTAAATTGTCTTTTCTAGCATGAGCTTTTTCAATAAAATTTTCTATTCCATTTACTGCAACTGACATAAGTTCAAGCATTGATGCTATTTCTAATTTTATATTTTCGATTGGAATAATTCTGTCTCTTCTCATATAAACCATAGATTGCATAAATCCGTCATAATTACTAGATCTAAATTTAGTGCTTTGCCTATAGTTTTCTTTTATTACACTATCTTCTTCATATGGAGTATTAGGTATTAAAACTACTTTTTCTCCCTTTTTAAATTCATCTTTAGGATCATATAATACCTCTCCCACACACTCATGTATTAATGTTAGTGGAAGCTTTTTTTCCAATGCTTCCTTTTTCCTTTTCCCCTGATAATACCTTTGATCTGCTGCGCAAATTGACATATACGTTGGCTTAACAATAACATGGTTCTTAGGCCATTTTATTTCTTCAAAATTTAATTCTAATTTTTTAGGTGCTGTTAATTTTATTATTTCATTAATCATCTTTATATTCTTCTCCTAACATAAGACTTGCCATTTTTAAATCATATGGCGTAGTAATTTTTATATTGTACGATTCTCCCATTATTATTTTAACTTCTTTATTTTTGATTACAAACATTTTGCAAGCATCTGTTAAAATATTCTTTTCTTCATTTGTTAATGTTGAATATACTTTAATAAATGTTTGTATTTTAAAAGTCTGCGGAGTTTGTCCTAAATACATATAATCCCTTATAGGAATACTTGATATTTTTTTATTGTCTTTAGACTCTACAATAGTATCATATGCAGGTATTACAGTGTCTACAGCATCTGTTGATTTACAAATTTCTATATTATCTTTAATTATCCTTTGAGTTATAAATGGTCTTACTGAATCATGTGTAACTATAATATCATCATTATTTAATCCATATGTATCTTTTATATGATTACATATATTTAGAATAGTATCATTTCTTGTTTCTCCACCACTTATAATATCTATATCATCACTTTGACAATATTTTTTTATTAAATCTTCTGCATAAGATTTCCAGTTTTGCGGAACTGCTAATACTATTTTATCTATTTCACTCGAAACTAAAAATTGTTCTATTGTATGGATTAAAATCGGTTTAGTACCTAGCATTAAAAACTGTTTAGGAAGATCACTCCTTCCCATCCTTCTTCCAATTCCACCTGCTAATATTCCTCCATAATTCATTTAATATACCTCCGTTTTTATAAACTTATAATATTGTAGTAAAATAATAGATTATGTCATAATCCGTAAGTATTTTACCATCAATACCATTTTTATGCAACCATAACATATTTTTTTATTAAAATTTACAAATTTCCCTATGCTGTATTATACAATAAATATGTTAAAAAAACAATAAAATTTATAAAAGAATAAAAATAGCATAATTTCGATTTGCATTTTATTTAATTCCAAAATCTATTGACAATTTACGTCGATTAGAATATAATCATTTTGCTTAATTTATAGATTTTATATTTTATGAATAAAAATGTAAAATCTTAATCTTATTAAAGTTTATAAACTTGTTTTGGAGTGATAAAATGAAAGAATTAGAATATCCTTTTGATGTTAATTATCTAATTAAAAATAAGAAAAAAATAAAAAAGCAATTATTATTAAATCCAAACCTACTTGAAAAAAATATAGCCATTTTAGGTGGTTCCACAACTAGCGAAATTAAAAACATGTTAGAAATATTTTTATTAAACAATGGAATAAAGCCTAATTTTTATGAATCTGAATATAACAAGTTTTATGAAGATGCAATGTTTGGTAATGAAGAATTAGATAATTTTAATCCTGATATAATTTACATCCACACTACTAATAGAAATATTGTACAATTTCCTACAATGTACGATGATGATAAAACTATAAATGAAATGCTTCGGTAGTGAATATGAAAAATTTAAGAGAATGTGGGATAAACTCTTCTCTAAATTTAATGCTACAATTATTCAAAATAATTTTGAATATCCATATTATAGATTGTTGGGTAATAAAGATGCAAGTGATATTCATGGAAAAATAAATTTTATTACAAGATTAAATCAAAAATTTTATGATTACGCGAATAGTACAAAAAACTTTTTTATAAATGATATTAATTATGTATCATCATGCTATGGATTAGATAAATGGGCTAACCAATTTTATTGGCATATGTATAAATATGCAATGGAAGTTCCAGCAATACCTTATTTATCGTTTAATATAGCTAATATTATAAAATCTATATATGGAAAGAATAAAAAAGCTTTTGTATTAGACTTAGATAATACTTTATGGGGTGGAATAGTTGGAGATGACGGAGTAGAAAATCTAGCTATTGGACCAGAAGTTCCTAGTGGACAAGTTTATTCTGAATTTCAAAATTACTTAAAAGAACATAAATCTTTGGGTGTTATTTTAAATGTAAATTCTAAAAATGAATACGAAAATGCAATTGCAGGACTTAACCATCCTGCAGGAACATTAAAACCTGATGATTTCATTATAATTAAAGCAAATTGGAATCCTAAAAATTTAAATATAAAAGATATTGCTGAAGAACTAAATTTAGGAGCAGATAGTTTTGTTTTTGTTGATGATAACCCTGCAGAAAGACAAATTGTAAAAAATTATATTGATGGAATAGTCACTCCAGAAATAGATGCCCCTGAAAACTATATTAGAATAATTGATCATAATGGATATTTTGAAGTTACTAATTTTTCTAATGAAGATTTAAAGAAAAATGAATTGTATAAAGACAATGCAAAAAGAAGCCAAATGATGGCAACTTTTGATAATTATGAAGATTACTTGCTTTCATTAAAAATGAAAGCCGAAATATCACCGTTTAAACCAATATATCTGGAAAGAATTTCTCAACTAAGTAATAAAAGTAATCAATTTAATTTAACAACTAAAAGATATTCATTAGCAGATATTGAAGAAGTTGATAAAGACGATAATTATATAAAGTTATATGGTAAATTAGAAGATATTTTTGGAGATAACGGTGTAATAACAGTCGTAATCGGAAATATAAAAAACAAAGATGAATTGCATATTGATTTATGGATAATGAGTTGTAGGGTTTTGAAAAGAAATATGGAATTTGCAATGATGGATGAGCTAGTAAAAAAAGCTCAAGAAAAAAATATTAAAACTATATATGGATATTATTATCCAACCTTTAAAAATAAAATGGTTAATAATTTTTATGACTTACAAGGATTTGAAGAAATTTCTTGTGATAGTCAGGGTAATAAAATATATAAATTAGATATATCAAAAGGATATACTAATAAAAATAATGTTATAGAGGTGCATGAATAATGGAAAATGAAGAAATTTATGAAAGATTAAATACTGTTTTTAGAGATGTATTTGATGATGAAAGTATTGTTGTAAAACCAGAAACTACATCTAAAGATATCGAAGATTGGGATAGTTTAGAGCATATCAATTTAGTTGTAGCAGTTGAGCAAGAATTTGGTATAAAATTTAATATGAATGAAGTAACAACAATGAAAAATGTTGGAGAAATGGTCGATATTATAAAATCTAGAATATAAGAAAAAGCAGAGTGGGTGAATTAAATGAATTTAACATCATTAGTTTTTTTAATGTTTTGTATAATTGTGCTAGGTATATATTTTATATCCCCAAAAAAATTTCAATGGTTTATTTTACTTATATCAAGTATTATATTTCTGTTTTGGAATAATTTAAGTATATCAACAATTATACAAGCTTTAGTAGTTTTATTAACTTCATATGTTTTTGGTATATTAATAGATAAATACCATGATAGTACTAAAAAATCAAAAATATTTTTAATTATAGGTATACTAATAATTTTAGGACAATTAATTTGTTTAAAATATACCAATTTGTTTTCAATAACTATTAATCATATATTAAAATTATTCCATATTGATTTTAAGTTAGAATTATTACATTTTAATTCTTTAGTTGGAATAAGTTATTATTCTTTAATTATGATTAGTTATTTAGTAGATATATATCGTGGAGCATGTAAGTCACAAAGAAATATATTTAAATGTGCCTTATTTATGTCTTATTTCCCAATTCTTACATCCGGACCCTTTATTAGATACAATAATATAGAAAAAGAACTATATGGAAAACATAAATTTAATTATGATTCTATGTGTAGAGGTTTAGTTAGAACTTTATGGGGTGTTTTTAAGGTATTAGTAATTTCACAAAGGATTGGTATGTTTGTAGATACAGTCTATGGTGATTTAGCTACATATACTGGATTTTACACAATAATTGCTGTACTATTTTTCACTTTACAACTATATTCAAATTTTTCAGGTTCAATTGATATAATTATGGGAATATCTGAGATAATGGGAATTCATCTTCCAGAAAATTTTAGTGCACCTTTCTTTTCTAAAACTATTACAGAATTTTGGAGAAACTGGCACATTACTTTAGGTGCTTGGCTTAGAGATTACATTTTTTATCCCCTACTTAAATCTAATTTTATGCAAAAACTAAATAAAAAATGCAAGAAAATTTTTGGCAAGAAAATTGGCAAAAAAATACCTTTATACCTTTCAATGTTAATTATGTGGATATTAATTGGCATTTGGCATGGAGGTGCTTATACATATATAATTGGTTCAGGGCTATTACAGTTTTTATTTATCTTTTTAGAAGATACCTTAGAACCTATTTCTAATAAAATTAATAATAAATTAGGTATAAGAAAAGAAGTTTTTAGCTATAAATTGTACCAAGTTATAAGAACATATCTTTTATTTTCATTTGCTATGATTTTCTTTAGAGCTTCTAGTGTAGGAAATGCGATAGAAATTATTAAAAATATGTTTGTATGGAATCCTTGGGTACTACTAGATAACAAATCAATATATACTGCAGGGTTAGATGTATATGATTTTAGAATATTAATTATTTCATTAATAACTTTATTTGTTGTAGATAAATTATCACGTACTGGTAGCGTTAGAGAAAAATTATCTAAGCAAAATATAATATTTAGATGGGGAATGTTATATATTTTAATATTTGCAATTATAATATTCGGTTGTTATGGTGTAGGGTACAATCCTGTTGGATTTATATATGAAAATTTTTAGGAGGATAAGAATTATACGATGAAACGATTAATTAAAAGTATAGTGTTTTTATTTGTTTTTATTGTTCTATTTTATTTTATATTTAAAATATTATGGCTAGATGATAAAACTATTAGTATTCAAGATTTTTACAATGAACCAAAAAATTCTTTAGATGTAGTTTACATTGGAGCAAGTGAAACTTATAATCATTTTAATACAACATTAGCTTATAATTTGTATGGATATAAAACAGGAATTTTGGCTGCTGCCTCTTTACCATTTCCATCAGTCCAATTTCTTATTAAAGAGTCGGAGAAATATCAAAGTCCTAAATTATATGCTATAGACTTATCAAGAATAACAGCTGATTATACAGGAGTTACCGCGGAAGATATCAGAAGAACCACAGATTCCTTAAAGTTTTCTAAAAATAGAATAGAGGCAATTAATAATTTACTAGATTATATAGATGTTGATAAAAGTGAATATATTAATCATTATTTTAGTTTTTTCATTTATCATAATAGTTGGAAAAATATAGATAAAGAAGATTTTATTGGGCATTCAGAATTTTATAAAGGTTATCGTATGATAAAAGGTACGACTATGATACATTCTCAAAACGAAACCCCTTGGAACGAGAATACAATTGAATTACAAGAAAAAAACAAACAAGCATTAATCAATTTAATAGATTATATTAAAACTAATAATCTAAATGTATTATTTATTGTTCCAATAAGATGCTATAATGAAACAGAAATTGGAAAACTAAATGAATCACAATCAATCATAAAAGAAAATGGTTTAAATGTTATTAATTTTAATACATTAGAAGATTATAAAATAGATTATAAAAATGATTTATATGATTCTCATCATTTAAATACATTTGCATCAACGAAATTTACAATATATCTTGCAAAATATCTAAAAGAAAATTATGATTTACCAAACCATAAAAAAAATGAAATTGATTCTTCATGGAACAGTGAATATATTAGATTTAAAAATGATTTTAAAGATTTAACTAATAAGGATTTTGATAAATTATTAGAAAAATATAGTAGTTAGTAAAAACTTTACTATATAATTAAAAATAGTTAATATAAAATATATTTTCTCAAATCATATTTTAAAATTTTAATTAATTGACTATTTATGTTGTTTATAGTATATTGAATTTGCCCACTATAAAAATATAAAAAAGAATTTAGGAGTGATAAATAAATGAATTTTCATCATATAGGAATAGCAACAAATAACATAGAAGAAACATTATCAAAATTGGATAAGTATTTTAATATTATTGATGTAAGCGCAACAGTATATGATGCCAATCAAGATGCTAATTTATGTATGATTACTTTAGATGATAATGTTAAAATCGAGTTAATTTCTGGAAAAGTAGTTGATAATATATTAAAGAAACGACAATATTTATATCATACTTGTTATTTAGTAGATGATATAGATAAAACAATTAATAGCCTAATTCAGGATGGTGCGTTTCTTGTTAGGGAACCAAAAGAGGCAATTTTGTTTAACAATAGAAAGGTTGCTTTCTTAATGTGGGATTTAGGTTTAATTGAATTATTAGAAGAAAAGGCAAAGCATTTATAAACGGATAATATTAGATAATTTTGATTTATATAATTTATCATGTAATTATCGGTATTTAACTAGATAATATTTTATTAGAGAGTAATTTCCTTGAAAATTACTCTCTAATTATTTTGTTTATCACTTGATTGTGTTGACAAAACTGCATTTTAAAGGTAAAATTTATACGGAATATTAAAAAATTAGGGGGACTTATATATGTGGGGAGATATTGCAATTACATTCTTATTAGCTTTTATAACTACTTATGTGTTTACACCATACACAGTAAGACTTGCAAGAAAAGTTAAGGCATTAGATGTACCAAAAGATGGAAGAAGAATTCATAAAAAAATAATGCCTCGTCTTGGTGGAATTGCAATTGTTTTAGGTTTTTTAATTTCAGCTATATATTTGATTATTACTATGATAATTGAAAAAAAATTAGATATATTTACTAATAAATATTATATAAAACTAATTGGCTTCTTTTTAGGAATAGTAGTATTAGAAATTTTTTGTTATTTTGATGATACAAAAGGAATAAATCCATTTGTTAAATTATTGGGACAAATTATAGCCAGTATAATCGTTGTGTCTAGTGGATTAGTTATGGATCAAATTATTATTGTAAGAGCTGGAACTATTATTTCTAACGAATTGTTTTTAAAAATATTTACAGTTATTTGGATTGTTGGAATAACAAATGCAATAAATTTGATAGATGGTTTGGATGGACTTTCTACAGGTGTTTCTTTAATTTCTTCTATATGTTTAATGATAATATTTATATTAAACTCATCTCCTATTATTTCGATAATATTTGCAACTGCTTTAGCAGGATCATTACTTGGATTTTTACCATTTAATTTTAATCCTGCAAGAACTTTTATGGGAGATACAGGTTCCAATTTTATTGGCTTTACATTAGCAGTTATTTCTATTTTAGGTGTTGCAAAAACATATACAGCAATTATTATAATTGCTCCTATGCTTGTTCTTGCCCTACCAATATTTGATACATCTTTTGCAATACTTAGAAGAATAATAAAGCAAAAGTCTTTTAAAGCAGTTTTTAAAGCAGATAGAGGTCATTTACATCACAGACTTATTGATAAAGGATATTCTCAAAAACAAGCTGTATTTATTTTATATGGAATAAGTGCAACATTTGGATTATTTGCAATTATATTGTTAGAAAGTGGAATTTGGAAAGCTTTATCATTTGCTCTTCTTGTTTTAGCAATTGTTGCCATTGGATATAAAGATATTTTCGGAGTTAAAAAAAATAGAAATAAATCAGAGGAATGATTATGAAAAAAATAATAAGAAAATTAATATATAATTTCCCTATACATTTAAAAAAATATATAATATTAGAAAGCAACCCAGATTTAACTGATAATACATATTCTTTATTTAAAATCTTATTAAAAAATAAAGTAAATGAAAAGTATAAACTTTTTTGGTTTGTAGATGATAAAAATATGTACAAAAATATTAATATAAAAAATGTTTATTTTATTAATGCATTTGGAGAAATTAATATATTTGAAAAAATAAAAAAATTATATATAAATATTAAATCTAAATATATTATTGATTGTAATAAATTAGTTTATAAAAAAAATATAAATCAAAAAAGACTATATTTATCTCATGGGGCACCATATAAATTGGTAGCAGATTATTGTAATACAATAGGTGATGTAAATTATTATTTAAGTTTATCTCCATTTTTTGATAATATAATATCTAAGCTTTGTCATGTAGATAAAGATAATATAATTGATTTGGGATTTCCTAGAAATGATGATTTATTTTCTAAAACTAAAAATATTAGAAATATGTTTAAAAATAAAAACTTTGATAAAATCATTATATGGCTTCCAACATATAGGCAAAGAGAAAATAAAATTTCAGATTTAAGTATGACAAATTCTTTTGAATTAGGAATTCCAATTATTTATAACATTGAGAATCTTAGAGTTTTAAATAATCTTTTAAATGAGCTTAATATTTTATTAGTTTTAAAGCCACATCCCGCTCAGGATTTGTCAGTAATTAAAACAGAAAAATTATCTAATTTTATATTACTTACTAATCAAGATTTAAAAAATGAAAATATAAATCTATATGAATTTTTAGGTCAAACAGATGCACTGATTACAGATTATTCATCAGTATATTATGATTATTTATTAACAAATAAACCAATTGCAATTACCACTGATGATTTTGATGAATATAAATCAACTTTTGATTTTGCTTTTGATAATATATTTGATGTAATTAAAGGAGAATATATTAATAATTTTGATGAATTAAAATCTTTTATAAATAATGTTGCTAATGAAAATGACATTGCAAAACATGAAAGAGAGAATATTAAAAAAATATTACATAAATTTCAAGATGAAAATTCAAGTTCTAGAGTTTATGAATTTCTTGTAAAAAATATGTGGCTAAAATAAGGAGTTTACTATGAAAAGCCAAATAAAAATTGGAAGTATTTTATCTTATATAGTGATTGTTCTTAACATTTTAGTTGGATTAATTTATACTCCTATAATGTTAAGGATGATGGGTCAATCTGAATATGGAACATATTCTTTAATTTCATCAATTATTGGATATTTAACTGTTCTAGATTTAGGCTTTGGTAATGCTATAATTATATATACATCAAGATATAGAGTTAAAAATCAGATAGATGAACAATCAAAATTAAATGGAATGTTTTTGATTATTTATTCTATAATTGGTGTTATATCTGGAATAATGGGTGCAATACTTTATGCTAACATTGATAAATTATTTGCTGGTACAATGACAATTCAAGAATTACAAAAAGCAAAAATAATGACAATTATATTAATTATTAATTTAGTATTTACATTCCCTTTAAGTATTTTTGGATCAATTATAACAGCATATGAAAAATTTATTTTTTCTAAAGTAGTTAATATATTAAGAATAATTTTGATGCCTTGCATTATGATTCCTTTACTATATATGGGATATAAATCTGTTGCGATGACTGTTGTTACTACAATATTAAATATTTCCTTTTTAATTATTAATTTAGTATATTGCTTAAAAGTAATAAAAATTAAATTTACATTTGGAAAATTTAATACAAAATTGCTTAAAGAAATATTTGGATATTCATTTTTTATATTTCTAGCAATAATTGTTGATAAAATAAACCTAAATATAGATCAATTTATTTTAGGTTCTGTTGTAGGAACTGTTGAAGTTGCAATATATACAGTAGCAGCACAAATACAAACAATATATATTTCTTTGTCTACTGCAATAAATGGAGTTTTACTTCCAAAAATAACAATGCTTGTTGAAAACAAAGAATCTGATGAAACTATATCAGATATATTTATTCAGACGGGAAGACTTCAATATATAATTATGGCACTTATAACTACTGGATTTATTATATTTGGGCAAGAATTTATTAACATCTGGGCAGGAAATGGATATGATAAATCTTATTGGACAGAATTAATATTAATGGTTCCCGCACTTGTTCCACTAATACAGAATGTTGGAATAAATATACTTCAAGCTAAAAATATGCATAGATTTAGAACAGTCGTATACTTTTTTATAGCAATAGCGAATCTGTTTATAAGCATACCACTTGCGCGTAAGTTTGGTTCTATAGGCTCTGCAATTGGAACAAGTCTTGCCTGTTTATTAGGTCAATGGATAATAATGAATATATATTATTATAAAAAGGCAAATATAAATATACCAAAATTCTGGAAAAATATATTTAAAATGTCTATTCCTATAATAATAATTTTTATACCTACTCTTTTAATTAATAATATATATCCATCTTCTAATATAATTTTTATTGGAGTAAAAATTTTATTATATACATTAATATATTCAATATTATTGTGGCTATTTGCATTAAACGATTATGAAAAATCTTTAATTCAAAAACCAGTGAGTAAAATATTAAAAATAGTAAATCATTAATATATACGAGGAGAAGTAATGATGGAAAAAACAAAAAAAATTATTTCAAAAATTAATTTTACAAATATTTTTTTATTATATATAATTATGCAACCTGTAATTGATATTATAACTTCATTATGTGTAAGAAATATATCAGAAAAATTAACACTCGGAGTTTTTATAAGAACTATTTTTGTTCTTTATTTAATGCTTTACACAATTATTAAAACAGATAAAAAAAATAAATATCAAATACTTATATATTATTCATTTATCGCATTATACTGTGTTGTTTTTTTAGTAAATAGTATTTCAAAATATGGATTCTCTACATTGTTTGCAGAAATAAAAGGACTTATTAAAACTTTTTATTTCCCTATAGTATTAGCTAGCCTGCTAATATTATCTAAACAAGAAAAATATATGTCAAAACAAAAATATTTAAATATATCACTTGCTATATATGTATTAACAATTGTAATTTGTAAAATATTTAATGTTGGATATCAAACATATCCACTTAAAGCAAATGTTGGAACAATTGGTTTGTTTTATGCAGGAAATGAAATAAGTGCTATTATAGCAATGCTTTCTCCGGTGTGTTTTGCAACATTTATTTCACAAAAATTTAGTATAATAAATGCTGTTTTATGTGCTCTTACTGTCTATGCAATGTTAGAAGTTGGAACAAAGGTATCTTTTATATCAATAATAGGTTTAATAATACTTACATTAATTGTTTTAGTTATTAAATTATTCAAAAAAGAAGGTAAAAACATTTATAAACAATTTATTACGGTATTACTTATAGGAACAATTACTACTTTGTTTGTTGGAAATACGGCTGGTGGAAAAAATTTTGGCATAGAGCCTTTCTTATTTAAAAAAAGCTATTATAATCAATCTTTAGATTCTCAAAAAAATAAGAAAGAAAATACAAAAACTAATGCCACTTCTTTATTAAGTGGAAGAAATAAGTTTTTAAATACTAATATTAAAAGATACCATCAAAGTTCTATTATGGATAAATTAGTTGGAATGGGATATTTGTATCCAACAAAAAATGTTATTCAAGAACGAAAATTAGTAGAAATAGATTATTTTGATATATATTTCTGTCACGGTGTTTTTGGAACTATTATCTATGTAGCACCACTTGCTATAATTATATTTATATTAATAAAAAAATTCTTTGCAAATTTTATAGATAATATAAAAAATAATAAATTAATTTTTACAATATACTCAGTATTAATAGGCTTTGGAATTGCATTGATGGCAGGACATGTGTTTACAGCTCCAGCTGTGAGTATGTTTTTAGTATTAATTATATTTGAAATATTTTCAATACTTTATTATGAAAAGGATAAAAAAAATGAATAAAAAAATAGTTATTTTAGCATTACATTTAGGAACTGGTGGAGCAGAAAAAGTTATTTGTAATTTAGCAAATTTATTATCAGAAGAAAATCAAGTAAAAATAATATCAACTTATAAATTAAGTGACACTCCATCCTTTTATATAGATAATAACGTTGAAATAGAATATCTAATTAAAGGCCTTGCTCCTAATAAACAAGAATTAAAAAAATATTTTAAACAATTTAATTTAATTTGTGTAATTAAAGAATTATTTAAAAGTATTAAAATTTTATATTTACGAAAATATTTAATGATAAAAGCTATTAAATCTCTTGATTGTGATATTGCTATATCTACAAGAATATTACATAATAATTGGCTTGGTAAATATGGTAATCAAAATATTATAAAAATAGCTCAAGAGCATAATCATCATAATAATAACCAAAAATATATAAAAAAAGTGATTAAATCTTTAAAAGGTTTTGATTATTTTATGCCTGTTTCAAAAGAATTAGCTGATTTTTATAAAAACAAAGTTAAAGATACAAAAGTATTATATATACCTAATTTTATTGAAAAAACTTCTGATGAAATCAGTTCGCTTGAAAACAAACAATTAATATCTGTTGGAAGATTAGATAAAATTAAAGGCTTTGACGATTTGATAGATATATTTAATATTTTTCAAAAAAATCATCCTAATTGGATACTACATATAATTGGAGATGGAACAGAAAAGCAAAATCTACAAGATAAAATAAATAGATTGAACTTAGAAGAAAAAATTATACTATGTGGTAATAAGTTATCACATGAATTGGAAAAAGAATATTTAAATTCTTCTATATATTTAATGACTTCTCACTCAGAATCTTTTGGAATAGTTTTAGTAGAAGCTGCGAGTTTTCGGTCTACCATTAGTTGCTTTTGACAGTGCACAAGGTGCAAAAGAAATTATAAAAAATGACGAAAATGGCTACTTAATTTCTAATAGAAATAAGGAAAATTTTGCATACAAAATTAATTATATTATAGATAATCCTGAAAAAAAGAAATTGCTTTCTGAAAATTCACTTACTATTGCAAAAAAATATTTAAAAGAAAATGTTTCTAAAGAATGGAACAAATTTATAGATAGTATAGGAGATAATAATGTATAAAATTAGTGTAGTAATTCCAATATTTAATAGTGAAAAATATTTACACAAATGTTTGGATAGCATTATAAATCAAACATTAAATGATATTGAAATTATTTTAATTGATGATGGCTCCACAGATAATTCTATGAATATAATAGAGCAATATGGTAAAAAATATTCTAATATTAAATATAAAAGCAAAAAAAACGAAGGACAAGCTATAGCAAGAAATTTAGGTATTGAAATGTCATCTGGAGAATTTATTTCTTTTGTAGATAGCGATGACTATATTGAAAAGACTATGTTCGAAAAACTTTATCTAAAAGCTATAGGAGAAAATGCTGATATAGTAATATGTGATTACATAGAAGAATTTAAAAATAAAAAAATACCTAGAAAATCTTTATATGTAGACTCAGATAATTTACAAAAACGTTATATATTATCTGTTGCAGGTCCCTGCTCCAAAATAATTAAATCTGATTTATTTAAGCAAAATAATATAAGATTTTTAGAAAATAGCATTTACGAAGATTTAGCCATTATACCTGCACTTGCTTTATACACTAATAAAATTGCTTATTATGAAGAAGCTTTGTATTATTATGTAGTTAGACAAAATTCTACAATGCAACAAGTTAAATATAACAAAAAGCTTGAAGCTATTTTTAATGTAATGGAATATGTTTATAAACAATTTGAAGAAAAAGGTTATGATGATGAAATAGAATTTTTATATATTAATCATTTATTATATGCTGGATGTGGAAGATTTTTAAGATATAAAGGCACTGAAGATTTAATTTGTAAAATAATAAATATAATTAACAGTAAGTATCCAAATTGGAAAAATAATAAATATTTTCAAAAACAAACCACAGCATATAAATTAATTTGTAATATTTTTATGAGAAATAAATCATTCGAATTAAATATGTATAAATTATTTAGAAAAATAAAAAATCGCAAAAATTATAGTTTTTAATTGAAGGAGCTTTTATACCAATGCAAGAATATTTTGAAAAAATATATAAAGATAAAAAAAATAATTTTTATAATTTAATAAAAGAAAATATAATAAACGAAAATAAAATGTTTATTGTAACAGCAAATCCAGAAACATTAATGATATCTGAAAAGAATGCAACCTTTAAAACTGCTATTCTCGATGATAAAACCACCATAATAGCAGATGGAATTGGGATTGTAAAAGGTTCAAAAATGTTAAAATATAACATTATAGAAACAATTCCTGGAGTTGATTTGTGTTCTAAATTGTTTGAATACTGTAATGAACTTAAAAAAAGCATTTTTTTGTTTGGGGCTAAAGAAGATATTTTAGAAAAACTAGTTGACGTTATACATTGTAATTATCCAAATGCTATAATATGTGGATATGAAAACGGTTATGTAGAAAATAAAAATAACATTTTTAATGAAATAAAAGAACTTAAACCAGATGTAGTTTTAGTCGCTTTAGGTATTCCTAATCAAGAGCTATTAATATATAATAATTTAGATAAATTTGATAAAGGAATTTTTGTAGGAGTTGGTGGAAGTTTTGATGTACTAAGTGGTACAAAAAAAAGAGCTCCAAAATATTTTAGAAAACTACATTTAGAATGGTTATATAGATTAATAAAAGAACCAACACGATTTAAAAGATTTTTTACCAGTAATATAAAATATATTTTCAAAATAAATAGTTGTAAAAATAGGAGGAAAAAGTGAAAGTATTAATTATAATTCCTGCATATAATGAAGAATTAAATATAAAAAATACTGTAGAAAAAGTAAAATCAGTATCTAAAAAATCGGAATATAGTATTGATTATATAATAATCAATGACGGAAGCACAGATAAAACATTAGATATATGTAGAGAAAATAATTATAAATTTATTTCATTAATCCAAAATTTAGGAATAGGTGGAGCAGTGCAAACTGGTTATAAATATGCCTTGGAGAATGATTATGATATTGCAGTACAATTTGATGGAGATGGACAACATGACGAAAATTATATTATAAATTTAATTAATGAAATAAAAAATGGAAGTGATTTTGTTATTGGCTCAAGATTTATAAAAAATTTAAGCAAATTTAAATCAACAGGACTTAGGAAAGTTGGAATTAAAATATTATCAATATTAATAAAACTTTGTACTAATAAAAAAATTTATGATACTACAAGTGGCTTTAGAGCAGGAAATAAAAAAGTAATAAAATTATTTGCTTCCCATTATCCTGTTGAATATCCAGAGCCAGAATCTACAGTATTTTTACTAAGAAATAATTTAAAAGTATCAGAAATTCCTGTTGAAATGCATGAAAGAAAATTTGGTACATCTTCTATTAAACCACTTAAAAGCCTTTATTATATGTTTAGTGTGTCTATATCTATTATAATAACAACTATGTATAAGAAAGGAGAAATGTAATATGAATTTATCGTTAAAAATTTTCTTATTTTTTATATTATTATTGCAATTTATACTTATTATTTATACAATAAAATCTAGAAAAATATCTATGCGTTATGGAAGCTTTTGGATTTTTATACTAGTATTAATGTGTATTGCAATTATTTTTCCAAACATTTTCATAAATATTTCAAGTCTGTTTGGATTTGAAACAACATCAAATATGTTATTTTTGTTTGGATTTTTCTTCTTGTTTTATATTATATTTATTTTAACTATTAGCCTATCAAAACAACAAGCTATTATTAAAATCCTAATTCAAGAGCTTTCTATTTTAAAAGCAAAGATAGAAAAAAAAGATATTTAATTCCAAAATATATATTTATTAAAAAAGCATTCTTATTGGGGGAAACATATGGAAATTTTAAAAAAATATAAAAAACATATAAAAAGTATAATTTGTTCTTTAATAACTTATATTTCTTTATTAATATATTTTAACTTTTTATTTAAATCTGAATCTTATAATATATTAATAACTTTATCTTACTTTTTTATTTTATTATTTTATTATAAAATTGATATGTCTAATGATGCAAGAATAAAAAAATTTTCTTATATACTTGCATTTATTTTAAGTTGTTTTTTATCTATTGGAAATATAGTATACCCATTTGTGTATAATGGTGCTGTAAATATTTTTAGTTTAAAAAATTCTATATATGCAATAGTTTGTATAATTGGGTTGTTTTTAATGTTTTCTAGAATATTTTCTTTAATGTTTTCAAATATAGATAAAGTTAAAATATATGAAGATGTTACAAATAATAAAAAATGTTTTAAATTATTTTTTATTGTACTTGGAATAATTTTAATTTGTTGGATTCCATATTTTTTAAGATTTTACCCAGCTATTATGACTCCAGATTCTTACTATGTTATTTATTTTGCTAATTCTGGAATATTAAATGATGTTCATACTTTCGGTCATACTTGGTTTTTTGGGTTGCCTTTTCTTTTAGGAAAATGGATGTTTTCAAATATGAATATGGCCGTTGCATTTTCAATGATTTTTCAAATGATTATAATGGCAACAATTTTTACTTATTCAGTTATATATTTATATAAAAAGGGGCTTAAAAAATTTATATGCATATTGTGTACAATCATATATGCATTAAGTCCACTGTATGCTTATTATAGTATTACTTTATGGAGAGATGTTGTTTTTGGAGGAGCTTTTTCTTTACTTTTTATTGTATTATTACAATTAGTAAATAATAAAAATAATCTAAAAAAATCTTTAATATTATTATTAGTAATTTCTATTCTGATAATATTATTTTTTAGAAATAATGGAATTTATATATGTATTTTATTACTGCCTTTTATTTTATTTTCTAAAATATCACACAAAAAATTAATTTCAGTTATTTACATTTCTATATTAATTTTTTATTATATTATAAAAGGACCAGTATTTGATTATTTTAATGTGCAAAAAGCTACAACAGTTGAAGCTTATTCTATTCCTTTACAACAGATATCAAGAACAATTGCTTCTGGAAAGGAATTAGATGAAGAATCTAAAAATTATTTATCTGATATAATGGAAGTTGATTTAATTGGCGAAAAATACTCAGCAGCAATTTCAGATCCTATTAAAACTTTAACAAATAACAAAAAATTATCTGAAACAAAATTTACGTTTTTTAAAGTTTGGTTTAAAAATTTATTTAAATATCCAAAGATTTATATTGAAGCATACCTTACACAAACTGTAGGATATTGGTATCCAAATGCACAGTACTGGGCAACTGGTAGTGAAACCAAAAGCACTATTAAAGATATTGATGTATATTGTAACCCCATCACTCCTGAAAAATTTAATAAAATAATAGATATTACTACATCTAGAAAAATTCCTTTTTGTAATTTACTTTGGAGTGTTGGAACCGCTACATTTGTTTTAATAATTTCTACTTTTATACTTATATATAATAATAGATTCAGATATTTATTATGCTATATACCACTATATTTATTATTATTTTCAATACTTATTGCAACACCGGTATTTTGTGAATTAAGATATGTATATGGAATATTTACTTGTATTCCTTTATTGCTTACAATACCTTTTAAGAAAGGAGAAAATCATGATTAAAGTAATGACAATTTTTGGCACAAGGCCGGAAGCCATAAAAATGGCTCCACTAATAAAAGAATTAAAATCAAGAAATGAAATAGAATGTATTGTATGTGTAACTGCACAGCATAGGCAAATGCTTGATCAAGTATTAAATGTATTCAATATAATACCTGATTATGATTTAAATATAATGAAACCCGAACAAACTTTAAGTGATATCACTAGCAAAGTTTTGAAAAAATTAGAAGAAGTAATAAATAAAGAAAATCCTAATATTGTTCTTGTTCATGGAGATACAACTACAACATTTGCAGGAGCATTAGCAGCTTATTATTGCCAAACAGATATAGGACATGTTGAGGCAGGATTGCGTACATGGAATAAATATTCTCCATATCCTGAAGAAATGAATAGACAAATGGTTGGAGTTCTAGCAGATATGCATTTTGCTCCAACTGAAAAGAGTAAGGAAAGTTTGTTAAAAGAAGGTAAAAATCCTAAAACAATATATGTTACTGGTAATACAGCAATAGATGCATTAGATACAACTATTAGTCAAAATTATAATCATGAATTGTTTGACTGGGTAGGAAATGATAAATTGATACTCGTTACGGCTCATAGAAGAGAAAATTTAGGAAATCCGATGCGTGGAATGTTTAATGCAATAAAAAGAATAGTTGATGAGTTATCTAATGTTAAAGTTATATATCCTGTACATTTAAATCCAAATATTAAAAAAATTGCTAATGAAATATTGGGAGATAATGATAAAATAAAATTAATTTCTCCATTAGAAGTAATTGACTTTCATAATTTTATAAATAAATCTTACATAATTTTAACAGATAGTGGTGGTATACAAGAAGAAGCACCAGCTCTTGGGAAACCTGTCTTAGTATTAAGAAATACAACAGAGAGACCCGAAGGAATAGAAGCAGGAACATTAAAACTTGCAGGAACCGATGAAGAAACTATATATCAATTAACAAAAGAATTACTAACCAATAAATCCGAATATGAAAAAATGAGCAAAGCATCAAATCCTTATGGTGATGGAAAAGCAAGTAAAAGAATAGTTGATGCAATTATAAAAAAATATTAAAAAAATACGAGGTAAAATATGATTAATAAGATATTAGGATTATATAAAAAATATAAAGAAATAATATTATATTTAATTTTTGGAGTATTAACTACAATAGTTAGTTTAGGAACAAAATATATATTATTATTTATTTTTCTAGATGCAAAGAATCCTATTCAACTACAAACATCAATAGTAATATCTTGGATGATTGCAGTTATATTTGCATATGTTACTAACAGAATTTATGTATTTAATAGTACAAATAAAAATAAAATAAAAGAATTTATTAGTTTTATAATTGCAAGAATATCTACTTTATTATTAGAAATGCTAATTATGTGGTTCTTTGTGACACTTCTAAAATTAAATTCAGATTTATATGTAGTAATATTTACTTTAATATCTCAAGTTGCAGTTGTTGTTGCTAATTATATTTTCAGTAAATTATTTATATTTAAAAATAGTGAGGATAAATAAAATGATATTTTTACTTTTATTATTAATAGCAGTTGTTTTATATAAAACTAAATTTGTATTAAAAAATTTTAAAGATATTGTATCAATTACATTATTATCATTGATATTTATATGTTTTTGAAAATTTGTTATTCTTATATTACTAACTTGTATGAAATTTTCATTTATATTAACACTTTACTAATAAAATTATTTAATAAATCAAGTTCTTTTGTATGAAAGAAACTTATATAGTAAAAGTGAGCTATAAGCTCACTTTTACTATGCTTTTCTGTTAGCTATTTCTATTGCTTTTGCTACCATACTACCACAATCTTTTGAAGATACACTTCCCCATCCTTCGTGTTTTACTTGTTCGTATACTCCTAATTCTTTTGCAATTTCTTCTTTTAGATTTTCAGACATTAATCCTTTGCTTCTTGCCATTTGAATTCCTCCTTTAGAAAAATGAAGTTTCATTTTTCTATTTATATTATTTGCAAAAATATATTTTTTACTTTAACAATTTATCCCATTTTTCGTCATTTTGTAAATTTTTTTACTGGGTCAATATTCCATTTGGTGTATCTATAATTACTAAAATATTTTCTTCTCTTCCTGTTTCAGCATTTATATATACTAGAAAATCAGTATCATTTATTTTTCCTTTAAATTCATAACAAAGTATTTCTGTTTTCCATTCTGTTGGAATTATAGCTAATCCTTCACTTGTTATCTCTAAATTCTTATTTAAGTCTGCTTTAGCTTGCTCTTTTGTTATTTTTACTTTTGAGATGTCTCTTACAGTATGATTATTTAAATATCCACTTGTTTCCATTCCTAAAATTTCTCCATTATCTAATGCAACTTTTAATTTAATTAAATCTGGATATACAACTACTCCATCTTGCTGATAAGCATAATTTATTGTTACAATTCCTGATTCTTTTAAATAATATGTTTCTTTCATATTTTCAATTCCACGTGATTTTAAAAACTCTTTTCCTATATTATTTGCTTCATCTTGAGAAAGTACTTCTGTATCTACTTGCCTATTATAGTTCATATTTACAATATGTCCACCTTTTTTAGATATTGATATTGTAAGTGGATTGTTTTCATCTCCATCTTTTACTTTGCTACTAAAATCAAATACTTGTATATCTCCATTTTCTATTAATCCATTAGAATTCAATTCTATAATTTTATCTTCTCCAATAAAATCTGTTGCTATTTGTCTTGCTTTATCTTCATTTATTTCTTCTCCTGTAAGGCCTTTTTTTTCTACAGATTCCATATGCTCTGAAAATGCTCCATCATAAATTAAACCAGCATATTCTCCGAAATTTTCATCTAAATTTTTAAATGTTTCAGCAGATAAATTATCAACCTGCTCAGCAAATGCAACTTCTGTATTTTTAGTTAATTCATCCCAACTTATTCTACCTTCATTCATATCTGTAGATAATTGATCTAGTGTATTTTTTAATTCTTGACTATAGTCATGTAATTGTTTTAAATTATCCAAATCCTCTTGAGTAAGCTTTTCATCATATATGTTTTTTCTTGTAAGTGAATAACTATATTCACTCACTTGATTTAAGAATTTAGCAGTATTAGCAAGTTCTGTGCTTGATACTGGAAGTTGTGCCAAATATACTTGTGCTAAATTTGCTTCTCTCCATACCTTGCTAAGAGTTTCTGCTCCATGTTCTGGAGTACTTGTAATAGTTGCTTTTGCCAAATAATTTTCTACATCTTGTACATAGTCAATTAATTCATATAAAGCTAAATTATACTGATTATGAGTTGCTGTACTATATTCTTCATTTTTCTTATATAAAAAATATCCCAACACTATACTTATTATTACTAATAATATCATAATTCCATAAAGATAATTTTTTTTCATTGTTTTTAAAATTTTATTCATACTTTCTCTCCAATCAAATTTTATTATTCTAAATTATTTACAAAAATGATGTTTTCCAATTGTTTTTACTATCGTTTTGGACCATATCCACTTGCTTGTAGCAGTATTTGGATTAAAATAATAAATACATCCTCCTGTTGGATCCCATCCATTCAAAGCATCTTGTGCTGCTTTTACTACTGTTGACGAGTTATCTATTGGTACGTTTATTTGTCCATCAGATACTGCTGTAAATGCCCCTGGCTGGTAAATTACTCCAGCAATTGTGTTTGGAAAGTCACTATGTTTTACTCTGTTCATTATTACTGCTCCAACAGCAACTTGTCCTTCATAACTTTCTCCTCTTGCCTCTCCATTTATTGCTCTAGCCATAAGTTGCAAGTCTGAAGCTGAATTGCTTGTTGCGGCTAAAACCTTATTATTACTTGCATTTTTCGAAAAATATATTAAAAAAATAAAAAATATAATTATTAAAATAATATACAAAACTTTTTTCATCTTATCTCCATTTCGTTAAGTTAGATAAATTGTTGTTTGTAGAATGAAAATTTTTGAGAGCGGGACGCCCAAGGGTGCGTCCCCTACTATACACGTTAATATTTGTAGGGGTCGCCGCCTTCGGCGACCCGTTTCCAAGAAAAATACTTAAATAAATTCAATACTACAAACTACAATTTATTTATAGTTTATATTCTTTTTGAAAAATTATACTTTTTTTATAAATTTTTATGGTATAATTGAATAAAATAACAAATATAACGAGGTTTCTATTTATGAAAAAAATTTTAATTTTTTATGGTTCATATGGTGGTGGACATTTATCTGCTGCTAGAAGCATAAACGAATATATAAATGAGAATTATCCAAATATAGAAGTATCTATGATAGATTGCATTGAATATATTAATAAGGCTTTAAATAAAATTACAGTAAAAGCCTATTCTGAAATGGCGAAAAATGCCCACTGGGTATGGAAAAAGATTTATTATGGTTCAGAAAATGGAACTCTCTCTAAAGTGAATGATAGTACTCAAAAATTATTATCAATAAAATTAAATAAATTAATACAAGATTATAATCCAGATTTAATAATATCAACTCATCCATTTAGTAGTCATATGTGTGCAATATTGAAAAAAAAGAAAAAAATAAATTCGAAAATTGCAACAATAATTACAGATTATGCTCCACATAGTCAATGGCTTATGTATCATCAATATATAAATTATTTTTTTATAGCACATGATGGAATGAAAGACAGTCTTTTAAAAAGTGGAATCAAAGAGGATCAAATTAAAGTAACTGGAATCCCATTATCAAATAGATTTTTATCACATTATGATAAAGAAAAAATATTATCAGAATTTAGTTTGTCTCCTAATAAAAAAACTATACTATTTTTTGCTGGTGGAGAGCAAGGCTTTGGAAAAGATAAAGTATTTAAAATTTTTCAAACCCTTGTAGAAGATTTTACTGATTTTCAAATCATTGCTATTTCTGGAAAAAATGAAAAAATAAAAAAACAATTTGACGAGTTAGTTTCAAAAAACTCTAGTAAAAATGTTATAGTTTTACCATATACAGATAAAATTCCTGAACTTATGAGTATATCTGATTTAGTTATTACTAAACCTGGGGGGCTTACCACTACCGAAAGTTTAGCATCAGAACTTCCAATAATAGTGATAAATCCTATACCTGGTCAAGAAGTAGAAAATGCTGAATTCTTAGAAAGCAAAGGGGTTGCGGTATGGATTAAAAAGCATGATAATATTGAGGAAGAACTTTACAAAGTTTTAAACTCAGAAAGTAAGTTATATTCTATGAAGATAAATGCTAGGCTTTTAGCTAAAAAGAACTCCACTAGAGATATTTGTGAAATATTATTAGGTAAATTGTAGTTTGTTTTTTGTTTGGAGAATTCAGGACAGTCCCAAAAATCCCCAAATTTGGTGATTTTGTAGGGACAGTCCCTAGAATTCCCCTAACACAAACAACAATTTATTAAACATTAAAAATAACACCTCATATATTATTAAGAGGTGTTTTTATGTGTTTATCCGATTTTTCTAATTGTGAACTTGTTGCCCTTGCTAGCACTATTGCAATTGCACTAAGCAAGGAATTTAACAGGGAAGAATTAGCTATTCTTTCTGGTTTTTTTTCTGCACTTGGAGATAACTTAGCTATTCTTTCATCATAGCTCTCTTCTTCCTTCTAGAGCCTTACTAAGAGTAATTTCATCTGTATATTCTAAATCTCCACCAACAGGTATACCATGTGCTATTCTTGTTACTTTTATTCCTAACGGTTTTATTATTTTTGATAAATATATAGCTGTTGCTTCTCCTTCTACTCTAGGATTTGTTGCTATAATTATTTCTTTTATATTTCCGTTTCCTATACGGTTTAATAATTCTTTTATTTTTATATCTTCTGGTCCAATCCCATTCATAGGTGATATTGTACCATGCAATACATGATAAACACCCTTAAATTCATGTGTTCTTTCCATTGCCATTATATCCCTTACATCTTCTACAACGCATATTACTGAACTATCTCTTTTAGCACTACCGCATATTGGGCATGGGTCAGTATCTGATATATTATAACATATACTGCAATATTTTAAGTTTTCTTTTGCATTTATTATAGATTTAATAAATTTATTTGTATCTTCCTCATTTAAATCTAACATATGAAAAGCCAATCTTACCGCAGTTTTATGTCCAATACTTGGTAATTTTTCAAAACTTTCTATTAATTTTTCTATTGATGGTGAATAGAATGACATATTACATCATCCCCCTTTATAATTGCATGGAGACACAGGTTTTTCTTTAGATTTACTAGTTCTGATGCGCTATGTGTTCCCATTGCACATCAATAAGTATTATCATATTAAAACATACCTGGTATATTATATTTCCCCATAGATTCACTTTGTGCACTGTCTACTTTCCTTAATGCCTCATTTATACATGTAATAATTAAATCTTGTAGCATTTCAACGTCGTCAGGATCTACAACATCTTTGCTTATATTTATTTCTTTTATTTCTTTGTTTCCACTTACTTTTACGCTTATTGCTCCACCACCTGCTGTAGCTTCAAATTCCTTTGACTGCAATTCTTCTTGTGATTTTTCAATATCTGCTTGCATTTTTTTTGCTTCTTTCATTAATTGGTTGATATTCATTCCTCCAAATCCACCCATTCCTGGGAATCCACCTCTTTTTGACATTCCAATTCTCTCCTTTCTTTATTCATCTATAATATTAATTGGTATATCTAAATCTGTTATTATATTTTCAATAGAATTAGATTTTAAATTATCTTTTTTTTTATCCTCTGCAGTTATAAATTTTACATTCATAGTTTTTCCGGCTTCCATAGATACAATTTTTTCTATTTCAACTTTGTTTTCATGTGATTCTAATATTTGTTTTGCAAAATTATTTTTATTTGCAATTAATACTTCTATTGTCATATCATTTACTTCTCTTGCAGTACTTCCAATAAGATTAACATATATACTTATCTTACCATTTTGTTTTATTTTTTCAATTACATTATTCCAATATGAAACATTTGCTGTATTAGATACTGTTTTATTTTTTGTAACTTTACTTTTATCATCTTTTAAATCAGATGTAATCTTACTTACATTGTTTGTTTCTTCTTTATTTATAATACTTTTATTTGTGCTTTGACTGTTAAATTTTTCCACCGTGTTTACATCTAATCCTACCTTATCAGTATTACTATTATCTAAATTTTTACTTCTAGTTTCTAAATTCATACATGCTTTTATCATTCCCGCTTCAAATATTAATGTTTTTTGCGATGATCCTTTAATTGTACTAGAAAGTTCAGATAGCTCATAAATTAAATGTAATAATCTTTCTTTAGATATTTTTTCTGCTAATTCATTTATTTGTTCTTTTTCTTCATTATTATATATCTCTAATGTTTTGCTTGATTTATATACTAATATATCTTTTATATACTTTATTATTTCCCATAAAAAATTATTAACATCTTTTCCTTCATTTATTATATTATTAGTATTTGTTATTACTTCATCAGTATTCTCTTCGATAATAGCTTTAACTATAGAATAGATTTGAGTAGTTTTAGGAATTCCCACTAAATCTCTTACACTATTTTCATCAATTAGACCTTTTTGTTCTCCAATGCATCTTTCTAAAATACTGATTGCATCACGCATTGCTCCTTCTGAAAGTACAGCTATTATTTTTAAAGCATCTTCTGTTATATCTATATTACTTTCTTTGCATATTATTTTTAATCTTTTTACAACGTCCTGATTTGATATTCGTTTAAAGTCAAATCTTTGACATCTTGAAAGAATTGTTGCTGGTAATTTTTGGGGTTCTGTTGTTGCAAGTATAAATTTAACATGCTCTGGTGGCTCTTCCAATGTTTTAAGTAATGCGTTAAATGCTCCCGTTGATAACATATGTACCTCATCTATAATATATACTCTATATTTTGCTCGTGTTGGCAAAAAATTTACCTCTTCTCTTATGCTTCTTATATCATCAACACTATTATTAGAAGCTGCATCCATCTCAACAACATCTGTAAGCGATCCAGAAATAATCGCCTTACATATCTCACATTCATTACATGGCTCTCCATCATGTGGATTTAAACAATTTATTGCCCTTGCTAAAATTTTTGCTGCAGACGTTTTTCCAGTTCCTCTTCCACCATTAAAAAGGTATGCATGTCCAACTCTTCCAGCAATTACTTGCTTTCTTAATGTATCTGTAATATGTTCTTGACCAACCATTTCACTAAAATTTAATGGTCTAAATTTTCTATATAATGCTGTATATGACATGTTTTCCCCCTTAAATTATAAATTAACTTCTCTATGGAAAGCAACTCACATAGAAGTTGCCTACTTATCGCTGCTTCCTTCCGGACCTGACGAGATTCGTAAGTTTCTATTGAATTACTCTCCATACAAAAGTTAATTTATTACCCTTGCTATTCGATTATATAATTTTATTTAAATTTAATCAAGCCTTTTTATTGTTTTCAATTTGCTTTTTAATAAATTGTTGTTTGTAGAATGAAAAATTTTGAGGGCGGGACGCCCAGGGGTGCGTCCCCTACAATACACGTTAATATTTGTAGGGGTCGCCGCCTTCGGCGACCCGTTTCCAAGAGAAATACCTAAATAAATTCAATATTACAAATAACAATTTATCTCAATTTATATTTATATTTAAAATCTTTTAAATATAACGTTTTGTAATTCTGTATCTTTTAAAGTACCAACTCCTTCTTTTATTATATTACCAATTGGTAAATCTAAAACTATATTTGATTTAAATTTATGGTTAGACTCAGTTTCAATTATCATATCAAAAGAAACTTTAAAAGATATGTCTTCTAATTTTACACCAGCTTTAGCAAGCAATCTTCCATCACTAGGTAATGTTTCGTTTTCTGAGAAAGTGTATTCTCCTATATTATCAGAAGCTATACTAAATCCAATTACTCCACCTTGATTATTAATCTGCAGAGTTTCTGTATTAGTTGATTGACCACCTAAATATTCTAATGAATTTTCTATTTTATATTCATCAGAATACTCATATTTACTAGATGATACTGTTGGTTTATAAATATTAACTATCATATTTTTATTTGCTTTCGTAATTTGAAAATTTTCAAAACATACTTTTTTAATTGCATCTTCCTTTTTATAATTACTGTTTTTTTCAATCACAAAAAATATATCATTTTTTTGCATTATCTTTGCATTCCACTCTTCATTTTTATCTTTTTTTATATCTGATTCTGCAGTACTTACAATGTTAATTTCTTTTAATTTAAAGGGTAAATTTCTTTCTCCTTCTACATTATATTTAAACATAAGCAATATAGCAACTAATATTATCATTGCTATTACAAAAAACACTATACTTGCATGTATTATTCTCTTTTTTGAGAAGCTACTTCTCTTCATTTTTTCCTCCGTTTCTTAGCTCTTAACATTTTAAAAAAATCTTTTAAAATATATTCACACTCTTCTTTTAATATTCCTGTTTCTATTTCTACTACATGATTAAATTTATAATTCTCTATATTTATAACAGATTCACATGCTCCAGTTTTTGGATCGAGTGTACCAATATATATCTTTTTTATTCTAGAATTAATAATTGCTCCCATACACATCATACATGGTTCCAAAGTTATATACATCTCACATTCTTCTAGTCTCCATGCATTTAATTTTTTACTGGCTTTCTGAATTGCCAATATTTCTGCATGAGAAATACTACTTTTTTTAAGCTCCTTTAAATTATGGGCTCTTGCAATTATTTTTCCTTCTTTAACAATAACTGCCCCTACTGGTATTTCTTCTTTTTTATATGCTTTTTTTGCTTCTTTTAAAGCTTCTCTCATAAAATATTCTTTTTCTATCATATTAAACCTTCTTATGGTGCACTTAGCTGGATTCGAACCAGCGGCCTCTCCCTTAGGAGGGGAGCGCTCTATCCAACTGAGCTATAAGTGCATGCAAAACATATTATACACTAATTTATTATCTTTGACAAGCAAATTCCAGTAAAAGGAGTCATACCCTTTTTGCTAAATATACATCTTTTGACAAATTCATTTTGCTATATTATAATAATTTGAGCAAAAGGAAACTATCTCCTTTATACGAATTTACTTTGAAAGGGAAATACTATGCAAAGGATTTTAAGTTATATTAGAAAAGCTATAGATGATTATAATATGATTCAAGATGGTGATAAAATAGCAGTACGGTCTTTCTGGTGGAAAAGATTCCATTACTTTATTAATGGGATTAAAAAATCTGCAAAGATTTTACGATAAAAAATTTGAAATAATAGCAATAAGTATAAATCCAGGTTTTGAATTCTTTAATAGCAATTTTCTTAAAAAAATTTGTGAAGATATAGGAGTTCAGTATATAGAAGAACAAAGTCATATAAAAGAAATTGTATTTGATATTAGAAAAGAAAAAAATCCATGTTCTTTATGCGCTAATCTACGAAGAGGAATGTTAAATAGCACAGCAATTCGTGAAAAATGTAATAAAATAGCTTTAGGTCATAACGAAGATGACGTTTTAGAAACTTTCTTTTTAAATTTGCTATATGGTGGAAATATAAATACTTTTGCTCCTACATCATATATGGATAGGTCTAAAATTACACTTATCAGACCACTTATTTATGCTCCTGAAAAAAGTATTAAAACATTTGTAAAGAAAAATAATATAGAAGTTATGCCAAAATGTTGCCCAATGGATCGGAATATCAAAAAGGGAAGACATGAAAAAATTAATATGGGAATTTCAAAAAGAAATTCCCAATGTTAAAGCAAATATCTATGGTGCAATAAAAAGAAGTAATATAAAAGGGTGGAATAAATAATGTTATTTTCATTAAGCATTCCCCCCTTTCGTTATTTCAAATATAAACATTTATATAACCTTATTCATTTAACAAATCATTAGAGTTTTGTTTTTTTCATTCCTTCTCGTATTTTAATTTAATTATTAATTGCTTCTTGTTGCGCTTTTACCTGTTCCTGAATTTTTTTATTTTGTTCTCTAATTTCTTCCTGTTGCTTTTTCATATCTTCTAACATTGAATCTGCTTGTTCACTTAATTTTTTTCCTTCTTCCTTAACATAATTTTTTGCTTCTTCATAATCATTTTTTTGTTCTTCTATATCTTCTGTAATATTACTTGCTCCATCTTTTATATCATTATATTGATTTTGGGCTGAGTCAATTGACTGGTTTATTCCACTTATAGTTGCATCTATTATTCCTTCTGCACTATTATATATTCCTTTAAATTTGTTGGAAATTTTTGGGAAAATAAATGCATAAAATATAATAATTCCTATAATAAATACTGCAACTATTAATAATATAACTTTACATGTTGAATTGTTTTGTGGATTTTCATTTATTGCTTTATCCTCTATTTTTTCTGCATTAATATTAGATTCTGCTTCACTTATAAGCTCATCTACAGTTACTCCAAATACTTTGCTTATTTCAACTAGTTTGTCCATTTCTGGTGTTGTCTGTCCGAGTTCCCATTTTGAAACTGTTTGTCTTGTTACATTTAACTTGTAACCTAATTCTTCTTGTGAAAGTCCTGCTTTTTTTCTTAATTCAATTAATTTTTCATTAAATTTCATATTTTAACTCTCCTTTTTCATAACATTCATAATTTTATTATAAATGTTTATATAGTTTTTTTCTACCAATTATTGTTTGAAATTTGTCAACAAATGTTAACATTGATTTTTATTTTAATAAACTAAGAATTAATTTTATTGCATAATTACTTTCATTTCTTCTGTTACTTCTTCTAACTTTCTTGTAGCATCTTCTATGTTCTCTCCTTTTACTCCTATATAGAATTTTATTTTAGGTTCTGTTCCTGAAGGTCTTACTGAACACCAAAAATCATTTTCTAATTCAAAATATAGTACATTTGATTTTGGTAAATTTTCTTGTTTTATTTCTTCTGTTTCACAATTTTTTATTGTTCCATTTAAGTAGTCTCTAAATTTTAATACTTTATACTTTCCTATTTGTTTTGGTGGATTATTTCTTACTTTCTCCATCATTGCTTTAATTTTTTCAGCACCATCTGCTCCCTCTAGAACTATAGATACTTGATTTTCTTTGTAATATCCATATGTTTCATATAACTTTAACATATTATCCCATAATGTAAGTCCTTTTTCTCTATAATATGCTGCCGCTTCTGAAAGAATCATTAATGCTACAATTCCATCTTTATCTCTTACCTCGTCTCCTACTAGGCAACCATAGCTTTCTTCATATCCCATTATACATTTGTATGTGTTCTTTTCTTCGAACTCTCTTATTTTTGCTGCTATATTTTTAAATCCTGTTAATACTTCAAATAATGCAACATTATTTTTTTCACATATTCTATCAGTCATATTTGATGATACAATTGTTTTTATTAATGCCGTATTCTCATCTAATAAACCTTTTTCTTGCTTTTGATTTATTAAATAATCTGCAACTGTAAGTCCTATCATATTTCCATTAAATAATATATATTCATTTGTTTTATTATCTTTTACATGCAAACCTATTCTATCTGCATCTGGATCATTTGCAATTACTATATCTGCATCTACTTGTTTTGCAAGCTCCAATGCGAGTTTAAATGCTGCAGGGTCTTCTGGATTTGGATAGGCTACTGTTGGAAAATTCCCGTCTGGTTCTGCCTGCTTGCTTACTACATATACATTATTAAATCCTAATTCTTTTAAAATCCTTGTAGCTAATTTGTACCCAGTTCCATGTAATGGAGTGTAAACAATTTTTATATTTTCTGCTTGTCTTTTTACAACTTCTGGATTTAATGAAATAGATTTTAAATATTCTATATATGCATTATCTACTTCTTCACCAACTATATTGTATAAACCTTTTTTTGTAGCTTCTTCCTCTGAAATTTGTTTTATTTCTGAATAACTCTCAATTGCATTTACTTCTTTTGTTATTTCATCATCTACTGGATTAGATATTTGTGCTCCATCCTCCCAATAAACTTTATATCCATTATATTTCGGAGGATTATGACTTGCTGTAATTACTATTCCAGAAATACAATTTAATTTTCTTACTGCAAATGATAATTCTGGTGTAGGTCTTAATGATTCAAATCTGTATGTTTTTATTCCATTAGCATTTAATATTAAACAAGCAAGTTTGCTAAATTCCACAGACATATTTCTAGAATCATAAGCAACTACAACACCTTTTTCTTGTCCATTATTTTTTATAATATAATTTGCAAGCCCTTGAGTTGCTTTTCCAACTGTATATTTGTTCATTCTATTAGTTCCAGCTCCAACAATTCCACGAAGACCTGCTGTTCCAAATTCTAATTCTTTATAAAAGCTATCTTTTATTTCTTCATCGTTGTCTTTTATTTCTCTTAATGCATTTTTTGTTTCTTCATCAATCTCGTCGCTTTCTAACCATTCATTGTATTTTTTTAAATATTCCATAATTTTATTCCTTTCTTTTTATATATTTAATAATATAAATTCTAATTCTTGCTGTGGAAATTATTATACATTTCTATTGCCGTTGTGGCACTATCTACACCTTCTTTGTTTTTTACAGGTGCAAATTCTTCTTCTCTTTTTACTCTAAATATTAACATATCATCCAATTTATTAAATGCATCAAATATAAAGCTTTCAAATTTATATGCATTTGGCTCATCTGGTTTTATAATATTTCCATTTTCATCTAAATATGTTGCTTTTTTAAATGCACTGTGATATGGAAGCTTTTGATTTCCTATTATTTCTAATCCTTTTATATTAAACATATTACAATTTATATGAGATTCTCCATATACTAAATTATTATTTTCATCTACTTGATTTGCCATTTCTTCTGTTATTTCTGTATATTCTATAACACTTGGTCTTCCATTCTTTTTGCAAAATACTCCTACTTTTTCGTTTGGATTTGCTTTTACTAGAGATTTACCCGCTTCTAGAACTTTTTTCTCTGTAGAAATTCCTATTAAAATTTCATCTACTAATTTTGCAAGTGGATTATCAATAGGTCCAATAAAAATCCATTCTATTCCTTTATTTTTCATGTCATCTACAATATTGTTTTTAAACATTGCTTCAAAAATTCCACCATGTCCATCTGCTGCCTCTTTAATCATTCCTTCTTCAGTTAAAAGAACTTTTCCATTTGTATCTATCATTGGAAGTTCTCCTTGTATAAAAAATTTTATTGCCTCTTTTGGATAATTAAAATAATTATTTGATTCAAAAAACTCTACTGTTTGTGCATTGTTTTCTCTGCTTGTCATTATATACCATGGTATAACAACATTATATTTGTTTCTCGCATCTTTTAAATTGTCACATAATATTTCAAATAATGATTTTGGCTCTGGTTTTACATCTAATATATATGTGCCTTTCGGTCCATCATGTCCGAAGTCTTGTACCTTGTCCACCTGCCATAGTAACTACGGCAAGTTTTCCTTCTTTTAATTTACTTGCTCCTAGATTGAAATATTTTCTTTTTTCTTCATTAGAAAGTTTTTCTTTTTCAATATATGAAATAGGTTCTATTTTCTCTGTCCCTAATTTTATTTCTTTTTTAGTTTGTTCATATAATTTATTTAATTGTTCAAAGTCTATTCTTACAATTTGATTTAATAAATCTTCTTTTTTTTCATCATTAAATTTATTATATTGTGATAAAATATGCGTTTGATTATATTTTTCTAATATTTTTTTTGCTTCATTATATTTGTTTTCCAAAACACATTCTCCTTTCTTTATAATTACATTGATATATTATATCAATTTATATTTTTCGTCAATATAATTTATTATAGTAATATTCTATTTTAGTTACCAGTCAGACTTAAAAATTAAAAGCCAGATATTCTGGCTTTTAATTTGCTTTTTCTTTTTTATAGTCTTCAAATATGTCTTCTATTTTATGGACTCCTGCTGTATTTATAATTAATTCATGTGAGTCCAAAATTTCTCTAATATTGTCATCAAATTCTGTTACCTCATAACAATCTATTATTGTTATTTTCTTATCTTTTATTTTATTAATATTTTTATTCATAAATTTTTCTAATATTGCATTTGCTTCTTCAATATATTTTCTGGTTCCACTTATTAAAATATTAATATTATTATTTCCTATTAATTTATTTTTTATTTCTTTTTCCATATTAGTATATTTTTGGGTTTTATTACTATTCCAATTTATATCTAAAATACTTTCTTTTTCTTTATCTTTAATTACTAAATTTGATAAAACATTACTTACATTTTCTTTTAAATCATATTCTAAGATGGTTTCAAATTTTGTATTTTTATTAATCTGATTTTTTATATATGGTAATATCATTGTTATTAAATGCATACTACTCACATAAAATCCACATACTTTTTCTACCTTACTAACATCACCCATTTTTAGTACCCCCGTAAGTTTTTTACTGGTAAATTTTACCATTTATTTTTGTGCGTGTCAACTCAAATCGTATACTTAAATTCGACAATGTATGTATATTTTTTTAAATCTGGTTAATACTTTTATTAAAGAAATATTTTTACATTTTTATATTTATTTTGGAAAGATATTAACTATTAATTGTAATGGAGGAAAGTAATGAAAAATTTTTTTAATTTTACACCTGTTTCAAATATTAAACGTGTAATTCTATTATTACTATTATTAATTATTTATACAATTATATGCGCTTTTTCATATGTTAATGCAGTATCTACGGATATACAAAACAGCGTTTTTAGACTTCATGTAATTGCAAATAGTGACTCTGAAGAAGATCAAAATTTAAAATATATAGTAAGAGATAAAGTGTTGGAATACATTCATACAATCTCTAATAATACAAATTCTAAACAAGATGTAATTAATCTGGCAAATAGTAATGTTGATACAATTCAAAAAATTGCCGAAGAAACTATTTACGAAAACGGATATAACTATTCTGTAAAAATAAGTATAGGAAATTTTGCTTTTCCTACAAAGACTTATGGAGATATTTCTTTTCCAGCAGGATTTTATGATGCTTTGAAAATTGAGATTGGTGAAGCAAAAGGACGAAATTGGTGGTGTGTAATGTTTCCACCTTTATGCTTTGTTGATGTAACAAGTGGCATAGTTCCTGATGAATCTAAAGAAACAATAAAACAAAATTTATCAGATGAGGAATATGAATTACTTTCAGAAAACAATACCGAAATAAGCTTTAAATTTAAAATTATCGAAATGTTTCAAAATATAGGTATAAAATTAGCTCAATCATAAATAAATCTTAAATTTGCTTTTTATATTATCTTTTAAACTACTAATTGTATCTAATATTAAAAAAAACATTGTAAATATAAAGATTTTATGATATATTTTTTATATAATTAGAGTGTAATTTACACTCTAATTTGTTTTGCAATAAATAAAATAGTAGTAATTGTAGTTGTTTAAGGGGGATTATATGGAAAAATTAATAATTAATGGTCCTACACCGTTGAAAGGAGAAGTTAATATAAGTGGCGCTAAAAATTCTGCTGTGGCAATATTACCTGCTACTTTATTAATAGATGGAGTTTGCACAATTAATAATTTACCAAATATAATGGATGTTAAACTATCTTGTGAAATTCTAGAAGGTCTTGGTGCAAAAATAAAATGGATAGATAAAAATAGTATAGAAATTGATACAAGAAATATAACAAATACAATAGCCCCTATAGAATTAACTAGAAAATTTAGAGCATCATATTATTTAATTGGTTCAATGCTTGGCAGAAAAAAAGAAATAGAAGTTGGACTCCCTGGTGGTTGTAATTTAGGAGCGCGCCCAATTGATCAACATATTAAAGGTTTTGAAGCGTTAGGTGCTGAGGTTGAAATTACTGGTGGTAATGTTAGAGCAACTGCAAAAAAACTTTTAGGAACTAATGTATATATGGATATTGTTTCAGTTGGAGCAACTATAAATGTGATGCTTGCCAGTGTTCTTGCAGAAGGCACTACTGTTATAGATAATGCTGCAAAGGAACCACATATAGTAGATATTGCTAACTTTCTAAATACAATGGGAGCAGATATTCGTGGTGCTGGAACAGATATGATTAAAATAAATGGAGTAAAATCTTTAAAAGGAGGCCAAAGCTATAGTGTAGTTCCTGACCAAATCGAAGCTGGAACTTTTATGCTAGCTGCTATTGCTTCAAAAGGAGATTTGATAATAAAGAATTGTATAACAAAGCATTTAGAATGTATAACTGCAAAAATATTAGAAATTGGTGGAAACGTAGACATGAATGGAGATAAATTAAGAGTTTGGTGTAATAAAAGACCTACAAAAGCTATTATAAAAACTCTTCCATATCCCGGATTTCCTACAGATTTACAACCACAAATCGGTGTTGTTTTATCTCTTGCAGACGGTACAAGTATAATAAATGAAAGTATCTGGGAATCCAGATTTCAATATACTAATGAATTAAATAAAATGGGAGCGCAGATAACTGCTCAAGGAAAATCTGCAATTTTTGAAGGAGTTAAAACTCTTCGTGGTGCATCAGTTTATTCTACCGATTTACGTGCCGGTGCTGCGTTAATAATAGCAGGAATCGCCGCAGAAGGTACAACAGAAATATATAATTTAGAACATATCGATAGGGGTTATGAAAATATAGAAGAAAAATTTAGAAATATTGGAGCAGATATCAAAAGAGTTGTTGAATAAATATATTACAAGGAATGAATGAAATGTTTAAATACTGTAGTTTATATAGTGGAAGTAGTGGGAATTGTTTTTTTGTTCAATCAGACACTACTAACTTAATAATTGATGCCGGTGTAAGTTTAAAAAAAATAATTACTGCACTTGATGAAATAAAAATAGATGGTAAAAATATCCATGCAATACTTGTTACACATGATCATATAGATCATACAAAAAGTATTGCACAATTATCTAATAAATATAATATACCTGTATATGCAAATAAAAATACATGGAAAGCTATTAGTAGTATTGCGGATAAAATTCCAGATAATAATAAAAAAATATTTAATATTGCAGAATCTTTTTCTATAGGAGATATTAAAATATTACCATTTCACACTCCACATGATGCTGCAGATCCTTGTGGATTTAATTTATATAATGGTGGTAAAAAAATTAGTATCGCAACAGATATTGGATATGTTTCTGAAGAATTATTAAATTATTTAAAAGAAAGTTCTTGTATATTACTAGAATCAAATTATGACCCAGAAATCTTAAAATGCTCATCATATCCATATATTTTAAAACAAAGAATATTAAGTAATTCAGGTCATCTGTCTAACATATCTGCTGCAAAAACTTTATTGAATCTATATGATACTGGACTTAAAAAAGCATTATTAATACATTTAAGTAAAGAAAATAATTTCCCTGAACTTGCTTACGAAACAATAAAAAATGAAACTTTAAATTGTAAAAATCTATCAATCGACATAGCACCTAGAGATAAACCAACTCAACTTTTTGAAGTAATATAATTAATAATATTTATTATATAAAATAGAGAACAACAGTGGGCTTTCTTTTGTGCCAGACTATTTAAATTTATTTTAAAGCCCACGCCCGTTGTTCTACCGCCAAAATTTAGAAAAAATTTTGTGTGGAATGTTTGCCAAGCTTTCTTGAATAGGGAAAATCTGCGATTTTTCCTATTCAAGAACAAAGCGACGTAGTCGCCCTTTGTTCTCGCC